>DASRBR010000646.1:0-7325 GCA_035653495.1 Verrucomicrobiia bacterium | reverse complement strand
TGGATGCCATTTTTCCTTAGGGTCTGCGGCTAATTTCATTTCGGGTCTTTACCCCCTTTGTGCAACCCATGGTGGGGGACTAATCTTTCTCCGCACGATATAGACGATATGCACGCTGTTCAAGGAGCTGAAATCAATGATGGCCTGTTGCGGCACTACGGGTTGGCCCAAAGCCGCTGGGGTCGCGCCGAGCTGAAACTTCAACTGGCTTTGAAACGCCTTCTCTGGCATTGCCGGGTCCACAGCGGTCCCATTATCAAGCGTTCTTTTGATTTCTTCGTAAGCTTGATTTTACTGATTTTGATGAGCCCTTTGTTCCTGCTCATCGCCTTGCTCGTAAAGCTCGAGGATGGCGGACCGGTCATTTTTGCCCAGACGCGTGTGGGGCTGTTTGGACGCGAATTCAAGATGTTCAAGTTCCGCTCCATGTGCATGGACGCAGAAGAGCGCCTGAAGGAACTCATTTCCAAAAACCGCCACGCCAACGGTGTCACTTTCAAAATAGAGAATGACCCGCGCATCACAAAAGTCGGGCGCTGGCTGAGAAAATTTTCCCTCGATGAACTACCTCAATTGTACAACGTGTTCATCGGCGACATGTCGTTGGTGGGGCCACGCCCGCCATTGCCGCGCGAAGTAAAGCTTTATTCGCTGGCTGACCGTCGCCGCCTGGCGGCGCCGCCGGGCATCACGTGCTTTTGGCAGATCAGCGGCCGCAGCGAAATTGATTTTGCTGGCCAGGTGAAGTTGGATGTCAGTTACATTGAAAGCCAGGATTTCTGGACGGATGTCAAGATCCTGGCGCTGACCGTCCCGGCCGTTGTTCGAGCCAAAGGAGCCTGCTAAGTGAAAGCCTGTCTTATCTGCCCATCCCCGCGTGCGGAAGTCTCCGCTTTATCACAGACTGTTCCACTTGCCACTTTGCCGATGCTCGGCAAAAGCCTGCTGGAATACTGGCTTGAACATCTTGCTGGGCTTGGCGCATCACATGTCCAAGTCATGGCTGCCGACCGGCCCGAAGTGGCGCGCCACATCGTTGGTGACGGCGCGCGCTGGGGCTTGCGCGCGGAAGTCGTTGTCGAACCGCGTGAGTTGTCCCCCGGGCTGGCTCGGACAAAATATCCAATCCTCCAAAAAAGTGAATGGCTCCCCGAACCCAATGACATGATCGCAATGGCGCATTTGCCCGGACGGCCGGAACGACCATTGTTCAAAAGTTACGCGGATTGGTTTTCTGCGGTGCTGGAATGGATGCCGTTGACTGGCGCGATCAACCGCATCGGTTTGCGCGAACTCAAGCCCGGCGTATGGGTCAGCGCGCGCGCGCATATCTCTCCGGGAGCTGTGCTGAACGCACCCTGCTGGATTGGGGAAGATGTCACCGTCGGGCCCCATACAATTATCGGGCCGAATACAATCGTGGAAGACCGCGCCTGGGTGGAAGCGGATTGCGAGATTTCCGGATCGTTGGTTGGCGCGGAAACGTTGGTCGGCCGATTCACTGAGTTGAAGGAGTCACTCGCCATTGGCAGCACGCTTGTGAATTGGAAGACATCTTCTGTGGCGATTGTCGAGGACCCATTCATTCTTTGCGCGCTCGGCCACGCTTTTCCCAAATTGGAGACCGTTGGTTGGAAACAACAACTGGCCGCCATTTTCTCGCGGAACAGGGAGGAAACCGAGCTTCTGCTCGACCTCAAGAAAATGAAGATGCCATGAAAATTCGCCATCAAGGAGAGACAATTTGCATCAGCGACCTCAAGGAACTGGCTTTGGCCAACGCGGCAGGTTTCGCCGAGCAAGCCCGCTCGGCGTTGGAAACAGGCGTGAAAAATATCGAGGTGGATTTGTCGCAAACGGCTTATTTGGATTGCGGCGGCATCGGTGCGCTGATCGCATTGCGCAACGATGCGCACCGCAATCAACGCGACATTTCAGTCCGCGTCGTAAATCCGACGCCACCGATCAAGCACATCCTTCATCTCACGCATCTCGACAGCTTGCTGGAATCCGCGGAGACGTCTGTCCACGCGTAAACGTTCATCTTATTTCAGCCCGAACCACGCAGTATTGCATCCTCAGGAGAACGTATTCAGTTCTGCAGAAAGTTTCTTCGTAATTACGCCGGGCAGCAGACCCACGCTCCAATTTGATCCCCAATATCCAATTATTCGGGCGCAATTATTCTGAAAAATATTTTGACTAGGACATCCTATGTCCTACCCCCCCTGTTAGCGTGGTTCCATAACGAAAGGCCAAATATGAAAAATCAAGCTCAACTGGAACTGGAACTGGCAGGTGCAAATCGTTGCCCGCGCGTCATGCAGCGGGAACAACGGATGAACCGCGCGAACTGGTGGTTCAACCAGATGCGGCGCCTTGTGGATCAGGCGTTCGAATGGGAACCCGCGCCGCGTTTTCGTCCCGAGCAAATCCTGCTCAGCGAGACGACCCAGCGAAATTAAGATCTCCCCGGAAAGGCGATGTTCCTCAACCCCAAGGAGGTGGTTCGCCTTCCGGTTTTACCCGGCGCTGCAAGCACCCGCACCTTGCAGCGACCGGCCCCTTTTTTTGGTGCTAGGGTATTTTGTTTACTCCTCCGCGTAACCCGCAAGGATGAAGTCACGGACCAAGCGCAGCTCGCTTTCTCCAGCGATATTGTGCGCCTTGTGAAATTCATGCCACGAAATGTTCAGCCCGGCATTCTTCAAATCCTGGATTTGCTTGCGCACGATCGCAAAAGGAATGATGGGGTCTTGATAACCATGCGTGACGAGAAAGCGCTGCTTGCGTGCCATGGGAGAAATGTCCCGCAACGATTCTTCCGGTTCATGCACGTATCCGCTGATGCCCACCAACCCGGCAAAGCGATGCGGATAACGCAATCCCACCTCGATGGTCATGAGGCAGCCTTGTGAAAAACCGGAAAGCACCGTTTGTTCAGTCGGGAAGCCGGCAGTGCGTTGCGCATCGAGCAAATCAAACAGCAGTTTCCGGCTGCGCCGCACGCCAACGCCCGGGTCTCCCGCAAAATCGTACCAGGAATAGCCGCCGTAATAAGGATCCGGCGCATTTACGAGAAGATAATTCATCGAAGCCATGTCCAACGCTTCGGGCAACCAGCGAAACCCCGCCAGGCTGTCGCCCAGCCCGTGAAGCATGATCATCAGCCGGCGTGAATTCTTTTTGAGCGATTGAACAAATTCAGTTTCGAGCATGGCTCAATCTGGAATAGTTGCTCAAAAGTGCCAGTGGAATCGGCCAGAATTGCGGCGGGAAGCGCTTATTTCGGCGGCTCTGTCTTGGAATGCGCGGTCGGGTCGCCGCCGGGCTTGGTCAGGACGGCTGCGATCAACGCGGGCGTGAAACAAATGACCAACCCGAGCGGAACACACCACAAACCCCAGTAATTAGGATCCATAATTAGGGCGCACGATACAATCTCGTACATAAGTTGGCAAATGTTTTTTAAATACCGGTTAAAAGTACGCAAGAATCCAAACACCCAAATACCCAAGCAAATCCAAACCACGAATCGCCCAATCATCCTCAACCCGGGCGCTAAAAATGTGCGTGCGTATTATCCGGAGGCGTTTTATTGTGTCGGCATGATCATTTGGTTGCTTGCTTTGGTTTTGTTTGGCTGTCTCGCTTATGCCGGTTATGCCATGGGCGCCATTCGCGCCGCCGCATCGTTGATTGGACTCATTATAGCCGCATTGCTGGCGCCGCATTTGGGCCATGTTTTCACGCCGCTGTTGAAAGCGGTGACGGTGAAAAATCCGATGATGCTTTGGGCCCTCGGGCCTTTCATCGCATTCCTCGTGGTGTTGGCGATTTTCAAGATCATCGGCCACGCGGTGCATCGGAAGGTGGATGTGTATTACAAATACAAGGCGGGCGATTTGCGCATGGGCCTGTTCAACCGTTTGAACGCGCGGCTCGGCATTGCTGTTGGGATGGCCAACGCGGCCGTTTACCTGGTGCTGATCTCGTGGGTGATTTATGTGTTCAGCTATGTGACCAGCCAGATCGCGACCGACAACGTGGGCTGGATGGTCAAAACCCTCAATCTGGCTGGAGACGGCCTGGACAGCTCAGGAATGTCAAAGGTCGCGGGAGCAGTGGACGGCGTCTCGAACGATTATTACCAAACAGCCGATATCGCCGGGCTCATCTACCACAACGATTTGTTGGAAGGCCGGCTGACGCGTTATCCCGCGTTCCTTGCGCTTGGAGAACGTCCGGTGTTTCAAACATTGGGCAACGACACTCAGTTCAGCGAATTGCGCCAACGCCAACCGCCCATCAGCGAGATCATCGACAATCCTGAAGCGCAAGCTGTCCTCAAGGACCCGGAATTGCTCGATCAAATCTGGGCGATTCTCAAGGCGAATTTGCCGGACCTGACCGCATATCTGAAAACCGGCCAGTCCGCAAAGTATGACGGCGAAAAGATACTTGGCCGCTGGGACTTTGATTTGCGCAGCGCACTGAACGCATACAAACGAAACAATCCCAAGGTAACGGTTGTGGAAATGGGCCGCGTGAAGGAAGCGCTGACCATGTGCTTTGCCAAGACAACGTTTGTCGCAACTCCCGAACCTGACAAGCTCGCGTTCCTGAAAAACTACGGCAAGCTGATTCCTCCCACAAAACCGAAGACGCCGCCAACCGTCGAGACAAAATCGTTCAACGGCACCTGGAGCAGCGATGGAAGCAAATACGATCTCAACTTTCCCGACAAGGGCGGTTCATTGGATGCAACAGTCGAAGGAGACGCGTTGATCGTCAGTGGAGATTTGTTCCCGATGGTGTTCCTGCGTGAATGACGTGACCGTCAACTCGCGACGCGAGCAACACTAAATCTTACTTCGCCGGATAGCTGGTCAATTCCGCGCCGGAAAGCCGGATATCAAACAGCGAGGCCGGGTTCGTTGCGAACATGGCGTTCGCTGTGGGCGCGAGTGAATCCACGCTGGCAGCGCGGGTGACCTGCGGTTGCATCGATCCGCTGCTCACATCAGCGACGTCAATCGCCAGGCCGGAATTGCCGGACAAAGTGGGACCTGAGCCGGAAGATTGCGAGTAGGCAATGCCGGAAATCAATAACCCGCAGACGGACATCCCGAAAAGTCCTGCGGCGACTGGATTGGTTTCAAGGATTCCCACAGCGCGCGAGAACCACGCCTGGAGGCCGCTCTGTTGTTCCGCCGCCCGTTCGAGGCGGTTGATGACGAGCGTCGGGAAATTGTTGAAATAACCCGGCGGCGGTTGCTCGTGGCGTTTAAGTTTGAGTAATTGTTGCAACTTCTCGAACTCTTCCGGAGCTGTGCTCATATAAAATCACTTCAGATAATCGGACAAGTAAGCTTGCAGTTGCTGGCGGGCATAAAACAACCGGGACCGAACTGTCCCGATGTTGCAATCCATGATGGCGGCAATTTCTTCATGTGACAGTCCCTGCACATCGTGCAAGGTAACTACCAGTCTATGGTGTTCTGACAGCTTTTGCATGGCTGCGTTCAATTTTTCCTGGAGCTCGGAGAGGTTGATGTCCCGCCGTGGTGTCTTGTCGGAAATCAACGCCACAAGGTCCGGATCGTGTTCCGCATTGAAGTCCAGATCGTTGAGGCTTATTTGCGCACGGTTCTTTCTTTGTTTCAAGAAATTAATCGTTTTGTTCACCGCAATTCGATAAACCCACGTGTAAAAACTCGACCCTCCCTTGAACGACTTCAACGCCTGGTACGCCTTGATGAACGCCTCCTGCGCAAGGTCGTTGGCGTCCTCGTGATTGGACGTCATGTGGTATATGGTCGCGTAGATACGCTCTTGGTAGCGGCGGACAAGGTCGTCGTATGCCGCCATGTCTCCCTGGCGGGCGCGTTTGACCAGTTCCATTTCTTCCGTGTTTTTGGGAACGGCTTGCTGCGGTGGTTCATTTGAACCCCCGGCTGCCTTTCCCGAAACCGGATCGATCATAATTGCAATGCTGGCGCTAGACACAAATAATCAATGTATCGGTTTGCCGCGCCAGATAGTCAGTCAAGCCCATCAGGCCGGCGTGGTTTCCTGACGCGGGCAGATTGCGCAAACTTTGTCGCGCACGCTTCAGGTATTGGTGAATGATTTCGACAGATTCCGGCAACGCTTCGTGTTTGCTAAGCAGTTCCAGAACCGGTCCCAAATATCGCGAATGCCATTCCTGGATCATCTCCTGCATCCGCGCTTTTTCCGCGACGCTCGCTTTCTGCCAAAATCGCAAGATCGGCAATGTCAATTTTCCCTTTGCCAAATCCGTCCCAAGCGACTTCCCCGCCGCAGTCTCGGAACCAAACAAATCCAGGCAATCGTCATACACCTGGTAAGCCGTTCCCAAAGCGACGCCAAAATCGCGCAACGCAGTCCGCTCCGCCGCGCTCGCGCCGCTCAGGCACGCTCCAAGGTCGCAGGAAAGCGCGAACAATTCCGCCGTCTTCATCTCCAGGACCTTGAAATATTCGCCCTGCGAAAATTGAAAATTCCGCCGCTGCCGTGTTTGCAGGATTTCACCCGAGCAAACGGTGTTCGTCGCCATGGCGACGGCGCGGCAAATTTCAGGCGTCGGAAAGCTCGCCGCCAGCTTCAACGCCTGCGCAAACAGGCAATCACCGCACAAGACGGCGATTTCGTTGCCCCAATTCGCGCCCAAAGTCAGCCGGCCCCGGCGGATTTCCGCCTCATCCATCACGTCGTCATGCACCAGCGTGGCCAGATGCACCATTTCGATGATGACGGCGACGGTGACATGCGAATCGTTCAGTGTCCCGGTGGCATTGGCGCTCATCGCCACAAGCGCCGGACGCAACTGCTTGCCATGACCGGTCAGCGCATACTCCGCGTATTGGGCGATGGCCGGGTCGAATTCACGAACCTGCTTGCCCAAGCGGACAGCGACGGCATCCAAAAAAGGCGCAACCGGCTCCGCTATATCTTTCCAAGTTGCAAGGGTTTCAGCGCTGTCGCGAACAGCGATTCTTGTGTCGGCGCCTGCTAACATTCTTTGGCAATCTAAGGTTGCCTTCCATCCAAGTCAATGCGTTATCCTGAGTGGTTTTTCCCTCCCTGCGGTCTAAGCAGGCAAAGGGGCCAAGCCACGCAATCCAAAATTATCCGACACAAGGCGACACAGTCGGTAGGGACGCGCTGCTGCGCGTCCGTCCCCGAGCATTTGCGCTAACCGAAACTGGGCGGACAAGGTTCACCTCCGCCAAGGCTACGGTGAACAAGCTGTCCGCGCTCCCATATGAAATTATCCGACACAAGGCGACACAATCCGCGCA
>DASRBR010000645.1:0-8015 GCA_035653495.1 Verrucomicrobiia bacterium | reverse complement strand
CGGATCCCGCATGCGGGACAGCGCGATGTCCCTACCTCCATGTTGGCCATCCTCCATCCTCGTGTTTCTCTTTCCCGTTGGTTTTCGGCATTCAGCGTTCCATGTTCGTTGTTGGCTGTTCGATGTTTTCCTATTCATGGCCAGCGCCTTGTCACGCTGCGCGCAGGATGGACAGACCGGGCGCGTCGGACAGCAACACGTCCCGCCATTCGCCAAATGCCCGCACCAACGCCTCGGCGGAATCGAATTTCAACAGCGCGCCGTCCTCTCCAAAGCCGATGCCCGCACCCAGCTCGCGGTGAAGGCCATTGCCGCGCAGGTCGGCGATGATGATTTGCCGCGGTTGGGGCGTCTGCAACCACGCGGCGGTTTCGGGAATGCCGACCGCGGGCAGGGTGACGTCCCAAAGCCCCAGCATCGGCAGCCGGCCTTCGCGGTCCTCGCCGGCGATTTCTTCGAGGTAGGACGCAGCGGCTTCGGCGTCCGCCATCACGATGAGCTGGGCGGTGATGCCGGCTTGTTGCAGCAGGCAACTTAATGGCGGTGAAACGCGGTTTTCGACGACCATGATGGCCGGAATCGCGGCGTGGGTTTGTAATGAGGGTCGCATGGTTCGGCGGGTTAAAGGTGATTGAAAGTCTGGTTCATAAAACGACACTGATTGATTGTTGATTAATTGACCGATCCAGGAACTTTCAGAAATAGGATGGCAAGCGCCATCAGCCCGGCCTTGGAAGCAAACGCATTGGGAGCGTGCCAAACCTATAACCGAACCGAAAACAACCCGCAAGCACAAATTGGTTGATGGTTGATTGTTGATTGTTGATGGACAGAAAGTGCGGATGTGGAAACGGCTCGCGATTCCCCTCGCCCACCCGCGTTGGGGTTCTTTTAACCATTTAACAATTTAACGTTTTAACAATGTAACCATTTAACCATTGGGCCCTGCCACTATCCACTATCCTCTATCCTCGCTTTCGATCGCCTGCTTCTTTGCTTGAATTCTTATGTGCGGCTGCCTCAACATTTTCGAACATGAGTAAAGTTAAGTTTTTGCGTCTGTCGTTGGTATGGTTGTGCCTGGTCGCAACGGCCTTCTGTTCGCTTCCGCAATGGGCGTTCGGCGATGAGGTGATGTATCGCAACCCGGTGATTCCGGGGGACCATCCGGACCCGTCCATCATCCGCGTGGGAAAAGATTATTGGGCGACTTCGACATCGTCGGAATGGGGCCCGCAATTTCCCATCCTGCATTCGCGGGATTTGGTGAATTGGGAGCAGATGGGCGTGGTATTCGAGCATCGGCCGGCGTGGGCGTCGGGAAATTTTTGGGCGCCGGAAATCTGGCAGCACAATGGCCGTTATTATGTGTATTACGTGGGCCGGGAAAACGGCGGGCCGCTCGCCGTGGCTGTTGCAACTGCCGACAAAGCTTCCGGCCCTTACACCGACCACGGTCCCATCGTCGCCCAGGAGCAAGGCTCAATCGACCCCGCGCCGTGCGTGGATGAAAACGGTCATCTGTATCTCATCTGGAAGGACGACAACAACAGCCGTCGCCAGCAAACGACGATTTGGGCGCAGCGCTTGACGGATGATGGCCTGAAGGTGACCGGCCAGCCGACGGCTTTGATCCATAATGACGTGGATTGGGAGGGCAACCTCGTTGAAGGCCCGTACATGTTGCATCGCGGCAATTACTATTACCTGTTTTATTCGGGCAGCGGTTGTTGCGGGCCGGGTTGCAATTATGCGCTGGGGATGGCGCGTTCGCATTCGTTGCTTGGGCCATGGGAAAAAAATCCGCGCAATCCGATTTTGTTGGGCAACGATGTTTGGAAATGTCCGGGCCACGGCAGCATCGTGGAGGATGAACGCGGCCGCTACTGGCTGCTCTATCATTCGTATTCGACGCGCAGTTCGGTTTATACCGGTCGCGAAGCGATGCTGGATGAAGTGAAATTCGGGCCGGACGATTGGGCGACGATTGACGATGGCAAAGGGCCGAGCGTTGAAGCGCCGTCGCCCTACGGCGTGAAACAGACGGACCGGAACCTGGGTTTCGCCGAGAATTTCAAGGAGCGGCAGCTTCGGTTTGGCTGGCAATGGCCGCAAAATCTGGAGCCCAATTATGAATTGCGAGACGGCCACCTTGTGCTCTCGGGCGAGCCGGCGCATGCG
Organism: Verrucomicrobiia bacterium; assembly: GCA_035653495.1. GTDB lineage: Bacteria > Verrucomicrobiota > Verrucomicrobiia > Limisphaerales > Pedosphaeraceae > DATAUW01. The sequence continues at coordinate 5,834 of DASRBR010000645.1, read as the reverse complement.
ATTGATTCGCTGGATGCGGTCCTGGCGCGCGCCACGTTGACGGGTGATTACACGGCGATCACGGAAATCGAAGCAGCGGATTTGCCGGAAGGCTGTTGCGCGGGGTTGTCGGCGTTTGGCGATCCGAACAACGCGATTGGTTTGTCCGAAGGCGACGGCAAGCTGATTTTGTGGCGGCGCGACCACGGAGATTACGCGCGATTGACGGAGAGCGAAGCGCCAAAGGCGAAGAAGGTTTTCCTGCGGTTGACGGCGAAGGATGGTTATCAGTTTCATTTCGCGTCGAGCACCGACGGCGTGCATTGGCTGCCGATCGGCGAAAATTTGACGGGCAAAAATCTGCCGCCATGGGACCGGAGCCTTCGGGTGGCGTTGACGGTTGAAGGCAGCAAAACGGCGCGGGCGGAGTTCGATTCGTTCCGGCTTACGCCTGATGCGGCGGCACAAAAAAATTAAATGCGAAAGTTACGTAATATTCCTCCGTACTATAACGGCTTGATTTCGAAACCGTTCCCAACGATGCTTGTGCCATGATTCAAATGCCCACCGAGCCGGTGAATTTCAGTGTGGAAGAAATTCGGGAACTGAACCAGAAGTTGTCCACGATGCGCCATGACATCAACAACAACCTGTCGCTCATCATGGCCGCGATTGAGCTGATTCGCCACAAGCCGCAAATGGCTGAGCGGATGCTGGACACGCTTTGCGAGCAGCCGCCAAAAATCACCGGCACCATTGCCAAATTCTCCAGCGAATTTGAGCAGGCATTTCATATCGAACGGCATGCGGTTAAAAGCCCTTGATGACGGCATTGCGACCAGTGGGATTGGGACTTCATTCTTCTTTTCGGCATTGGACTTCTTGACAGATTGAACACCTTCTTTTGTGCATTGGATTTTGCGCGGCGCACGGGCATAATGATTGGTGAATGGAATTGAGCGATGCGGAATTGATTGCCGCCGTGCTGAACGGTGACACCGCCAGTTTCGAGCCGCTCGTCCAGAAATACTCGCCGCGAGTCTTTGCGACCGCGCGTCGTTATGCGCGCCGCGAAAGCGAGGTCGAGGACATCGTTCAGGAAGTGTGGCTCAAATCGTTCCAAAAACTCAGCAGCTTTCGCGGCGACGCGCCTTTCGAACATTGGTTGATGCGCCTGGCGGTGCGCACTTGTTACGACTTTCTGCGCAGCCATCAACGCAACCGCGAAACTGCCTTTTCCGAATTGACGGATACCGAGGAAGACTGGCTGGAGCGGTTTGTGGTTCAACCGGAAGAAGCCGCTGAAAACGCCGGCGCGGCACGTCAGTTGGTGGAACGCATTTTGAGCCAGCTTTCGCCGCCAGCGCGGCTGGTCATCACGCTGCTGGAGATTGAGGACCGTTCGATCAAGGAAATCGCGGAGTTGACCGGATGGTCTGTGCCGCTGGTGAAAGTGCGCGCGTTTCGCGCCCGCGCAGAAATGAAAAAGTGTCTGGCGCGATTGGCCAAAGACAAGTATTTGTAACCGCAGGTCTGTTAGAAACGTCTGATGGGACGAAGGCTTATGAACCTTGCCGAATTGCATCGCAAATTGATCGCAGCCGCCCGGGCAAACGCCCCGGAAGACCGGGTGCCTTACGCATTTGAGAAGCGCATCATGGCCCGGCTCGCCGAGCAAAGAGCGCCGGATGTGTGGGGCGTTTGGAGTCATGCCATGTCGCGGGCCGCGGTGTATTGTGTCGCGTTCATGCTGTTGCTGGCGGCGGGTTCCTATTTCGCGCCTTCTCCGGCTTCCAGTAATTCTGAAAGCCTGTCCCAGGATGTCGAACAGACCCTGTTTGCCGCTGTTGATAATAACAACGCCGATCAGGAAACCTGGTGAACTGGTGAATGCCTGGAAAGTAATCGTCCCTACTCTCGTCATCTTCATCGCCGGAATAGTGACCGGCGCTTTGTTGGTCACGTTAACACTTCGTTATGACAACGCGCAGCAGCGTCCGAAACAAGTCGTTGCCCCTCCTTTCACGCGAAGCAACCGGGAATTGCTTGAGCGGATGGACAGCGAGCTGGATCTGACTCCGGAGCAACACACCCGCATCAAGGGAATCATGGCTGACAGCCAAAAACGAGTCCGTTGGGAATTGCAACAGCTTCATCTGGCAATCGCAAAGGAACTGACTCCCGAGCAGCGCAAAAAATTTGAAGGTTTGACCCGGCCCCGGATGATGGAAAGGCGGCACGGAACCAATTCTCCTGCCAATGGAACAAATACCAATGCGGCTCCGGTTACCACAACACCGTATTAAAGCCGACTTGATGCAGACCGACCTTTTCAAGGGCGGAAATTCGTTATGTTAAAAGACTGTTGCACAGTGGGGGAAAGGGAGTATCTTGCAATTGTGGATTGGCAACATGTTATTTCGTTGGCAATTGTGGGTAGCGCGGTTGTGGGCCTTGCCTGGGGCAAGTTTCGGCCCCGCAAATTCAGCCTGGAACGCGACACTCATTGCGGCTGTTCGTCTCCGGCCGATACCGCTCCCCGGAGCACGATGGTTTTTCGGGCGCGTCGCGGTGAACGCCCGCAGATTTTCGTAAAAATGAAATAACCTGCCTTGCAAAACGTGAACGTTTGGGCTATTTTTTATCTCCATCATGGCCATGTGCAAAGTTAGTACGTCCGTCCATTTTGTGCAGCGACCTTCGGTCGTTGGTGAACGTCAGGCCCATTGGGTGCCCAATACCGACGTGTATGCCACCGATGATGGATTGGTGATCAAGGTGGAACTGGCCGGGATGCGCAGCGAAAACCTGCAAATCACCGTCGAGGGCAACAAGCTTCGCATCAGCGGACAACGGCCCGACGGTTGCCGCGCCGCCAAGTTCAGCTTTCTGGCCATGGAGATCAACTACGGGCCGTTTGAAAACATTTTGGAATTGCCCGCCGGATACGATCTCAGCCAGGCCAAGGCTTCTTATCTCAATGGCTTTCTTAGAATTGACGTGCCACAAGCCGTCAAGTCTCCCTCGAAACGGACCAAGGTGCCGATTTCTGAGAAGTAGGCTTTACTCGGGGTCTTTTGGGTTCGGCGGCTTTTCTAAACACAAGACTGGTGCGACATGACTTCGCCTGACACAGAATTTATCAGCATTTTAGGCGCAGCATCCGGAGGAGCGGATGCGGCTGAACGGATTTCTTCCCGTTCATTGCCCGAAGTCTTACCCATCCTTGGCTTGTCCGATATCGTTATTTTTCCCGGCATGGTCGCGCCGTTGCTCGTAGAAACATCACAAAGCATTCATCTGATTGATGATGTTGTCGGAGGCGACCGTTTGCTGGGCGTTGTGCTGCAACGCAAGCCGGAAGCGGAAAATCCCACGCCGGAGGACATGCACGAAATCGGCTGCGCCGCCCGCGTGCTCAAGATGTTGAAATTTCCCGACAACACGGTGCGCGTGCTCGTCGAGGGCTTGTGGCGCATCCGGATCAAGGGTTACGAAAGCCAGGAGCCGTATCTCAAGGCGAAAATCGAAGTCTGGAAGGACATCAAGGAAGACACGATTGAACTGGCCGCCCTGACGCGCAACGCCCAGACTGAGTTCCAGGAGATCGTGAAACTTTCGCCCGCAATGGCTGACCAGGTCAAAATTGCGGCATTGAACACGGAAGACCCGGGCCATCTCACCGACCTCATCGCGGTCAACTTGAATTTGAGCCTTACCGAGCGCCAGCAGATGCTCGAGATCAATTCCGTCAAGGAGCGTCTCACACGCCTTTTGCCGATGCTTAATCGCGAGCGCGAAGTGCTTACGCTCAGTTCCAAGATACAGACCGATGTCGCCAGTTCGATGTCCAAAACCCAGCGCGATTTCTTTTTGCGCGAGCAGATGCGCGCCATCCAGCGCGAATTGGGCGAAGGCGATGTTACTGCCACGGATGTTAAAAATTTGCGCGATCAGGTTGAGAAAACCGCGCTCCCGGAGGAAGTGCGCAAAGTCGCTTTTCAAGAACTGGACCGCATGTCGCAAATGTCCCCTGCCATGGCGGAATACGGCGTGTCGCGGCATTATCTTGATTGGATTCTGAACCTGCCCTGGGCCAAGGGCACGGAGGACAAGATTGATCTCACTGCGGCCAAGCGGATTTTGGACGAGCAACATTTCGGCCTGCAAAAAGTGAAGGATCGTCTGCTCGAATTTCTTGCGGTCATTAAACTCAAGAAACAGATCAAAGGCCCGATTCTCTGCCTTGTCGGGCCGCCCGGCGTGGGCAAGACTTCGCTTGGCAAAAGCGTTGCGGAAGCGTTGGGCCGTAAATTTTCGCGGATTTCATTGGGCGGAATGCGGGATGAAGCAGAAATCCGCGGACATCGCCGCACGTACGTGGGCGCGTTGCCCGGGCGCATCTTGCACGCGTTGCGGCGCGCGGAGAGCAACAACCCGGTGATTTTGCTGGATGAAATCGACAAGGTTGGCGCGGATTTTCGCGGCGACCCTTCGTCCGCATTGCTCGAAGTGCTCGACCCGGCGCAGAACAGCACGTTCACCGACCATTATCTTGATTTGCCCTTCGATTTGTCGCGCGTGCTCTTCATCACCACGGCGAACTGGCTCGACCCAATCCATCCGGCGTTGCGCGACCGTCTGGAAGTGATTGAACTTCCCGGCTACACCGAGTCAGAAAAATTGCAGATCGCCAAGCGTTATCTCGTCCCGCGGCAACTCGAAGAAAATGGCCTCAACCGGCAGATTTTCAAAATTCCCGATGCCGCGTTGCGCAAAGTCATCCAGGATTACACCCGTGAAGCAGGTGTGCGGCAATTGGAACGCGAAATCGCCGCGCTCATGCGCAAGGCCGCATTGAAAATCGTTAATCAAAACGGAGATTCGAGGCCGTTGACTGTCACCCCGGAATCATTGTCCGAATTTCTCGGTCCACAGCGCAATTTTTCTGAAACCGCCGAAACCATCACCGAGATCGGCATCGCCACCGGGCTTGCATGGACGCCGGTCGGCGGGGAAATTTTGTTCATCGAAGCCACGCGCATGCCCGGCAAAGGGCAGTTGATTTTGACCGGCTCATTGGGCGACGTGATGAAAGAAAGCGCGCAAACCGCACTCAGTTATCTCCGCAGCCAGGCCAAGGCCATGAACGTGGACCTCAGCGATTATAGCAAATACGATATCCACATCCATGTCCCCGCCGGTGCCACGCCCAAGGACGGGCCGAGCGCGGGCGTAACCATTGTTGTCGCGCTCGCATCATTGCTATTACGGCGCCGGGTGCGTTCGGACACGGCGATGACCGGGGAAATCAGCCTGCGCGGACGGGTGATGCGCGTGGGTGGGATCAAGGAAAAAGTTTTGGCTGCGGCGCGCTTTGGCATCAAGCACGTGATTCTCCCGGAACAAAACCGTTCGGATTGGAACGAAGTGCCGGCGGAAGTGCGCAAGAAAATGAGCGTGCATTTCGTGAAGCACATTTCCGAACTTGTCCCGCTGGCGTTGCGTCCGAAATAAGGGGAATTGGCCGAATGTCCAGCTTCTTACGTCCGAATTTGGCGCAAGTCGGCGAATATCCCTCTTTGAAAAAAGCGGCAGAGGACTGCCGCACTCCAATACCAGGCGGATTTTTTATGCGCTCTTTCTCTCGCGGCAACGTCTTGAAGTGCGGAAGTTCCCTGCCGCTTTGGCAATACTTCAAAGCTGCGTTGTTATTGCTGATCATCTTTTTTTTGTTTTTTTCACACGCCAACGCCGAGGAAGCCGAAGAAGGCCCGGAAGCAGGACGCGAACTTGCAAGGCATTTGATTTCGATGCAACCCGTGGAAACCGTGAAATGGCGCGGCACTTTGAAA
>DASRBR010000644.1:0-7718 GCA_035653495.1 Verrucomicrobiia bacterium | reverse complement strand
CAACGCGCCGGCCACACCAGGTGCCATCGCCGTAAGGCTGCTCGAACCGGCGCTCGCAATTCCGGCGAAAGTTTCCATGACCCCCCAAACCGTTCCCAGCAACCCGATGAACGGCCCGCCGGCGACTGCCGTCGAAAGAACGATCATTCCCTTTTCCAAGGCCATTGCTTCAACCGCTGCCGCTTCTTCCATCACAACCTTCACCGCTTCAAACGATGCCCGGCTGATTTTTGTCGTGCGCGCGCGCGCGATGATGTCCGTGTTGCCATGCGTCTGCGCCGGGTCGGATTGGATGAGACGCGACTCCACCTGCACCGGGTTGTTCTTCAGGTGATAATCCACTTCGTCCGCGCCGCGGATATACAATTGATACGCCGGAGCTCCTTCAAATTCCTGGCCCTTGCGCTTGAGGTCCATTGGATCGCGCGTTTCGGTGTAGGCCGCATAGAATTCTTTGGACGCTTTTTTCGCCACATAAAGCTGCCAGGCTTTGTTGAAGATGATGGTCCAACTAAAGATGGAGAGCGCGAACAACGCGCTCATCGTGATTTTGCCTTCAATGGTGGCTTTCTTGATCGCGAAGCTAAACGCTCCTTCCGCGAGCATTGGGTCCAGGTGAATGATATGCGCAAACATGGTTGTCATTTGTAAATACGTTTTGTGCGAATGAATGATTGATCAGCCGGCAACAAAAGTGATTGTCCGGTCAAATTGCAAACTTCGGGATACGTGCATCGCCGCCATCCTAGAAAAGGGAAGAAACAAATTTGTGGCGCGCTTGTTACGTTCTGGTGACGAATCGAGTTTTCCTGCCAAGCTTCAGAAATCCAGCGGCAGCGCTAAAAAAACGGTGCAGGCGTTAACTGTTCTTCGAAAGGCGATGCATTTTGTTCCCACCGTTGCGTGAACTTTTTGCAACGAGCAGTCACAAAACAGTCCGTCGCGGTTCTGCAATTTCGCAAACTATTTTCTTCAAACACTTTGCACGTTAAATCTCGAAGTCGAAAAACAGGCAGAGCGTGTCCTAGGGCATGATGTCTTTCCCAAATGATTCGTTTAAGGTCTGACCCCGCCGACCCGCTCCATGTGGTTCGGTTATTTAAAGAAAGCAATACACACAACCCTAAATTGATACAGCGACCAAACACCATGAAAACGCTACTCAACGGCGCATTGTTGACCTTGCTGGGGCTTGCCGCAGCCTCAACCGCACAGGCGCAATGGGCTAACACCGACCTCCTTCTGGGCTTTACCGGAAGCACCACCGGCAATGATGTGCTGTTCGACATCGGCACGCCTTCGTCCATTGGCGTGGGCAACAGCGGCATGACAACGGACATCGGCAGCACCGTCAATTTTTCACTCTGGAACGGAGGGAATTATTCCGCATTCGGCGTCGTCGGTTACTCAACCGGCACCAGTGCCGGAATTTATTCGACCGTTGCTCCGGGCTATACCCCCAACACAGTGGGCAACAAAACGGCGTACAACGGCATTAACCTCACCATCCAGGATACCGGCTCGCTGATTGACGGCTCGGGCAATCCGCCAAACTCCGCCGTCGTGAGCGTCTCCAACCCGAATTCGTGGAGCGCCAACATGTCCAATCCCGGTTTCAACACCTACTACAATGACTACGGCAGCCCCAACTCATCCCTCAGCGCGAATTCCGGCGTGGCGAACCTTTATTTTGCCAAAGACGACGGTAGCGCGCCGAAATATCTCGGCTACTTCACCATGTCCGGCAATGACCTGACCTTCACCGCCGCAACCGTTCCTGAACCTGGGACCTGCGCGCTGTTTGGCCTGGCCGGTATGCTGGCGCTGGCTTTCCGCCGCCACTTGGGTCGCAACGCCTGAGCATTCAATCCGAAACTTTTAACCAATTCAACAAAACAACCAACAGAAACACAGAACCATAAAATGAAAATTAACAACCTCGTCCTCGCTGGCGCTCTCAGTCTCGGTCTCGCCAGCATCGCCAATGCCCAAAACCGCGTGTATTTGACCGGCTCGACCGCTTTCCGTCCGGCCTTGTATAACGCGCTGGCTGCCTGCTTCGATGCTTCTCCCGCAGTTCAAATCGCTGCTTATAAGTGTTCGACGGTGGGCACTATTGATCCCCATACCGCCGGCCAGATGGAATTCAAAGGCAATATCGGCGGCGCTGCCTATATCATCAAATGCGCATGGTCCGGTTCGGAAGCGGGCATTTCGGACGTCGCAAAAAACTCCACTGAAACGTTCATTGACGACATTGGTGTGAACGGCGTGCAGGCCATCAATTCCACTTCCGCCGCGTCGGCCACGGACAGCCACGCCGTTGATTTGGCGATGGCGGACACCTCCCAGGCGGTTTCCAAGACACAGACGCCCGCGCTCACCGGCATCGAAGTCGGAATCATACCGTTCATCTGGATAAAGAATGCCCAGGGCCATCCCTACCATGCGGGCACTTATCCGGACTATGATCGCATCGTCAACGTGACGCATCCGCAACTCCGCGTGGCCCTCACCGGCGGCACTCTGGCTGCGTTGATCACAGGCAATGCCAGCGACACCAACCACTACGTTTATGTCTCCGGTCGCGATAACAATTCCGGCACGCGCGTGAATACCTTCTGCGACACCGGCTACGGCGTTTTCAAACTACCCCAACAGATCATCATCACCGGCTCCGATGGCGCCCCGACCATCCAGAACGGCGCCACCACGACTTCCGGTCAAAGCAGCGGCGGCACATTGGCGACCACGATGACCTACAGCGGCAGCGCCACGGCGGCCGACCCGATCAATGGCGGCACTGGCTGGTACGCGATCGCCTACGTGGGCATGTATGATGCCGACGTTGCACTCGCCTCCGGCGGCGATGCGGTTGCATTGACGCTCAATGGCGTGGCTGAAAGCCCGGCGGCGGTTGAACAAGGCCAATATTCGTTCTGGGGCAACGAGCATATCTACCAGAACGTGAACGGCCTTTCCTCGGCTGCAAACACCGTTTACAACTCGCTGACGACCGGCGGCAAAATCAGCGGCGCAGTGGATGGCACTCACGAAATCAGCCTCTCGGCGATGCAGGCTACCAAGACAACCGATCTTTCGGATCCTACCCACAACTGAGAACCTTGCCTCTGGTTCAGGCCGGCGTGATTCAGTTCACGCCGGCTTTTTCATCTCGAAATTTGAAAATGAGCAAGGCGCTGAAAATTTCCATCTGCTTCAATCTGCTGCTGACGGGATTTCTCGGCTTGAGTTTGATAAAGGGATTGAACCGAAAAGAAGCCGCCAAAAACCGGGCCGAATTGCCGTCTAAGAAATCAGAATTGCCCGCGAATTCGCCCCCGACGACTTTTCGCTGGAGCCAGCTTGAATCCACCAATTACCCCACTTATATCGCCAATTTGCGGCAGATTGACTGTCCGGAGCAGACCATCCGCGACATTGTCACGGCGGATGTCGAAAGCCTTTATCGTCTTCGCGCCGAACGTTTGCGCGAGCAATGGGCCACAACTCAAAACCAATCGCTGCCGGGATTGGAAGCTGCGCTGCAACAGCTCATCGCTGAAAAAAAATCCGTGCTCGTCCGTTTGCTAGGACCCGATCCGAATCTTGCATGCGCCAATGATTCAGTTGCCGCCGCGCAAAATGCCGTATCTATGCCGCTGGTCTGGCAGAATGTTGATTTGAGCAACTTGAATCTTGAGGAAGGACAGATGCAGGCGATTGCTGCGCTGCAACAGAATTTTTTGGACCAGATCGGCGGCACAAACCAGGACCCGAATGATCCTGCCTATCGCGAGCGCTGGCAGAAAGCGCAGCCGCAAATTGATGATGCGCTCGCCGGCATGATTGGAAGGAAGGCTTATCTGGGATACGGCGTGCTCTCGCAAAATTCATCCTTGCATTAGCCGATTTGTGATACAGTCAGCCAGCTATTATGAAACTGAACGAGTTCAAAAAGGTCCTGAGCGGTCATCCAGAGGCGCAGTTGCGCTTTGAGCTGCCAAACGGAGACTTCGTGCCGGCCCATGCCCATGTCACTGAAGTGGCGAGAATTGACAAACGATTCGTGGACTGCGGCGGGACCTTTCGACAGGATTCTTTTTGCCGGCTGCAAACATGGTTTTCCGACGATACAGACCATCGTCTCATGGCCGGCAAATTGTTGAAGATATTGGAAAAAGCAAAGCCATTTCTTGAATCCGATGAAATCGAAGTGGATGTCGAGCATGAACTGGATTTCATCAGCCAATTTCCCATCGAATCGGCGCAGGCATCGCAAGACGAAATTGTGGTCCGCCTCGCCAAACGTCACACTGCCTGTTTGGCTGAGGACAGGTGCATGCCCAAGGCAAAAGACACGGTTGCGTTCAATCCATTCACATTCAATCCACGCGAGAAGCAAAATTCCGCCGGATGTTGCGGGGAATGAGCGTTTTCAACAGAACATCAAACCTATGAAAAAAAGAGTCCTGTTCATTTGCATTCACAACAGTGCCCGGAGCCAGATGGCCGAGGCGTTCTTGAACGACATCTGCGGCGACGAATTTGAAGCAACCAGCGCCGGACTGGAACCCGGCAAATTAAACCCGCTGGTCGTGCAAGTGATGAAGGAAACCGGCATTGATATCTCCGAAAATTCCACCAAAAGCGTTTTCGACATGTTCAAATCCGGAAAATTATTCCACTACGTGATCACCGTTTGCGACGAAGCGAGCGCAGAAAAGTGCCCCATCTTTCCGGGCGTCTCCAAACGGTTGCATTGGAGTTTCCCAGATCCTTCTCAATTTCAAGGCTCGACCGAAGAACGTCTGGCCGAAACTCGAAAGGTCAGGGACATGGTCCGCGACAAAATCGAGCAGTGGTGCTCGGAAATGTGTGGCGTGACGGCCTGACCCTGCCCAATTAAGATTTTTCCTTTGTCCTTGAGTGCGTGAAAGCACTTGCGCGTTGCTGCGCTTCGGCGATCTGGTCGGCCGTCACGTGGTAATTGTCTTCCAATTCCTGGAGGTAATGCGTCCCGGTTCCTTCGCCGTTCCTTTGCGCCAGCAAAAACCATTTGTACGCCTCAACCAAATCCTTTTTCACGCCAAACCCTTCCTCGTACATCCGGCCAAGATTCATTTGCGCACGAGCATCATTTTTTTCCGCCGCTTCACGATAACAGGCGACGGCCCGCTCAGGATTGATCTCAATCCCATGGCCGTGCTCGTACATGAAACCGATGGAATTGAGCGCGTTTATGCGGCCCTGCTGCACCGCGGCCTTGAAATATTTCATCGCCTGCGCAAAATCCACCGCGATGTCCTTGCGGCCTTTCAGATAAATGTCGCCCAGCATTTCGAGCGCATCCGGCTGGTTTTGTTCCGCGGCTTTCTTGAACCACTTGACTGACTCCTGCATGTCTTGCGGAACGCCGCGTCCCATTGCATAAATCCGGCCCATGCTGAATTGCGCCAACGCGTCGCCCTGCTCGGCGGCTTTGCGATACCATTTCGCCGCTTCCGCGTAATCTTTTTTTACTCCAAGACCTTTGGCGTAATACGCGCCCAGATCATTCTCGGCGAAGGCAAGGTTTTGTTCGGCGGCCCGGCGCAAATATTCAACGGCTTTCGCAAAATCCTGCGGCACGTCTTTTCCCTTCGCGTATTGTTTGGCCAAAAAATATTCGGCTCTGGCATCGCCCTTTTCGGCTGCGACGCGGGCCGTCTCAAGCGTGAATTCTTCGCCAGCATGGAGATTCACTGGCAGGACGAACACCAAACCCGCTGCCGCGGCAAATGCCGCTAAAACGTTTTTCGAAATCGCTTTCATAGACATGCAACTGGCAGAGTTATCACAAGCCCGCGCAGCTTGTCATGTTAAGACCCTGTGGCGGGAATGTGACAAAATCGTGAACTTAAACATGGCTTTGTTACGATGTTTCTGCCGCAACGGATTCCGGGGTTGGCAACACTGACTTCGCGCTTCAACCTGTTTTTTTCCAACGATTTAACGCTACGGCGGGCATGTCCTTGAAAAGGTTGCGGATGTCCGCAAGTGGTATGGCGGAGCTGTTTTCAAATCCCTAGGATGAGCGCTCGATTTAAAATGAATTCAGCGAAAGCACCTCTTCAACCCGACTATGAAAATATATAAAAGCGCAGGGAAAATCCTTTTGACGGCATCCGTTTTGTTGACCTTCGGGCAGATGGCCCGTTGCCAGACCGTGTTCTATCCCAGCAATTCCTACACTGACGAATTGGTGCTGGGTTTTCGCAAAACCGGCACGCACATTGCCAACCACGAAGTGGTGATCGATGCCGGTCCCGCCGCGAATTATACCTCGCTTGCCATTGGAAATTCCCTCACCGTCCCCAATTTCACCCAGGCCCAATTGCTCAATGCCTTTCCCGACCTGACGTTCCTGAACTGGTCCGTTTCGGGCGCATCCTCCACGCTGAATGGTTATCCCGCGCATACATTGTGGGTCACCGTCCCGCGCAGCAACCCAAGCGTCGTGACTACCGCGCCGCAACGCCTGACCAAATCCGCCCAGCAGGCAAACGCCAGCCCCATCACTTCCATCCTGGGCGGCGGGCAATCCTTTTCACAAAACGAAGCCTCCAATTCATTGAACAACACGCAATATCTCATCCAGGAGCCCATCAATACCTCGCCCGACCTGACCACCTTTATGGGCGATTCCAGCTCGCCAACGAACAGCGATCTTAATGGCACATGGCCGGCGAACATCGAGAATATCACCGGCAGCCCGTTCAGCACCGCGTCTGTTTCCGACTTTTATGAAGTCCGTCCAACCGGCGTCACCGACCCGCACACCGGCCTGACCAGCGGCAACGCCTATTATCTCGGATATTTCACACTCGGCACGAACGGCACGTTGAGGTTCACGCGCGCGGTATCATACACCCCGCCGCCTGCGACGCGTGTGACCATTACACGGACAAACACCACCACCACCATTTCCTTCGGCACGACCAACGGGGCGACTTACACTGTTTATTATACGAACCTCAGCGGCTTGAATAAACCGACTTCAACCTGGCCGACCATTCCCGGGACCGTCACCGGCAACGGCCTCACCAATCACGTCAACGACACCACCACCGACACCAACCGCATCTATCGCGTCGGCGCGCATTAAAAAAGAAAACATATTCGCCAAGGCAAGGCGGCAATTCATTATTGGGATTGCCGCTTTTGCTTTAGAACGACGGATTGGGTGACCTCGTCAATCCTCCGATTATTAGGCACCGCCCGTTCCAGAAGTTCTATCAAGCTCGCCCGGTTCCAATGCGCGGACGTGTCCACGCACTCAAAAATAAAAACTCCACCATTTTTTCTTTATCAAAAAAACTAACTCACAGTATTTCTGACAAATAATGCTTGCCTTCAAAAACAGGACATGCTATTCTCGTTGCCGAGAGGGCGCTTCCTCCTTCGCTAAACATAAGAAGGACAGGAAAGCTACGGGCCGACAGGTCGCGGCTGGAATCCGCCATAGCCAAACTGGGCGGAGGTGGAGGGGTTGTTCTTTGACATTTGAATCGGATGCAGGTTCTGGATGCTGGATGTAGGATCCTTGATGCTGGATAAGCGCAACGCTTCCATCCAAGGGGGTTGCTATCCTCTATCCTCGCTTGGTCCTTGGGCCAAACGGTAGGATGCATACTACCTCTAGTGTGTGTCGGATAATGTCGCATTGTGTCGGATAA
>DASRBR010000643.1:0-14307 GCA_035653495.1 Verrucomicrobiia bacterium | reverse complement strand
CTCAAATCGGTGCCGGTGCCGGAACCGTATTTGAAGAGCATCGCCTCGCTGTGGGCCAGGCGCATGATGTCTTCCATGTTGTCCGCGACAGACTGGATGAAGCAGGCGCTGCCCTGGGGATATTCGTATTGAGTCGGGGCGCGCTCGGCTTCTCCGGTTTTGCGGTTGTAAAACCAATTGCCTTTGGCGGAATTTTTGCCGATGCCGTATTGATGATACAGACCGACGTTGAACCAGACGGGCGAATTGAACGCGCCGTATTGGTTGAGGCAAAGCCAGGTGAGTTCGTCGTAGTAAATTTCGCCGTCGGCCTTGGTGAAATAACCGTCCTGAACGCCCCAATCGGCGATGGTGCGGCAAATGCGGTGGATCAACTGGCGCACGGAAGTTTCGCGCTCGGGAGTGTTCAGTTCGCCGTAAAAATATTTCGAGACGACCACCTTGGTGGCAAGGATGGACCACGACTTGGGCACCTCGACATTTTCCTGTTTGAAGATCACCTTGCCGGAATCGTCGGTGATTTCAGCCGTGCGTTTTTCCCATTCGACCTGGTCGAAGGGTTTGACTTTGGCGTCACTGAATACCCGCTGGATGGGGATGGTTTTATGAGAAGGAGGGGTGCTCTTGAGAGTGCGAACGACAGCGGGAGTGTGAGCCTGACGACGGCGCTTCCCGCGAGATGCGGGCGCGGACAGTACTTGGTCGTTGGTGTCTATCATTGGTATTACCTTTCCAACCGATTTTTAGTTTATTTAAGGTCGTGCCCGGACATTTCCGCGAAGACAATGGGGCCAAAAACTGCAAAAACGTGCCATTTTCCAGTTTTTTGAGTCCGTTTTTACCGGCTCAAAAACCCCTTTCCGTGGGGTGTGTGGAAAAATACTCCACAACCTGTTGTGGTAGCAAGAAAAATTTGCAAAAAAGTTACGATAACGATATTCGCACGGCAAAATGAATCAAAATAGCTGGCGGAGAATGGCTTTCGGAAGTTATTCGCATGACCACAAGAGCAAGGTTTGTGAATAAAGCACCTTTTTATCGCCCACACTTGTTGCCACAGATCACACAGATTTTATGGAGAGATCTTAAACGCCTCATTCATTGATTTAGCCACAGATTACCCCGATTTCACGGAAAGATTTTGCGGCCACCCTTCTACTGAACCCACTCTATTCGTATTCTGTGAAATCCGTGCAATCTGTGGCTCAACGCCGTTTCGGTAGCAGCGCACGATTTTGAGACTTAAAGCTCCGTTTCGGTTCCACAGTTTTTGGACGCGGCTTGGGAATTAAAATGATTGGACAACCTTCGTAACCGAATGCGCGGCGGATTTTGTCCGCGAGATATTTTTTATACGGTTCGGAAAAAAGTTCATCGCGGTTCACGAACAGCAAAAACGTCGGGGGCGCCTGGCGCGTTTGGGTCGCATAAAAAAATTTCAAGCGATGTCCCGCCGCGCTGACGGGTTGACGCCGCTCGACGGAATCGTTGATGGTGCGGTTCAACAGGGCGGTCGGGATTTTCTGGCGCAATTGCGCGGCGACGTATCGCACCGCTTCGAGCAAACGATCCAAATTGAAGCCGGATTTTGCGGAGGTGAAAATCACGGGAGCGTAATCGAGGAAAAAGAGATGTTGCTGCACCCATTGGCCGAATTCGCCAAGGGTGGTCATGCGTTTCAGGCGGCGCTCGTCGCGATTGCGGTTTTTGGCGCTGCGTCGTTCGATTTCCTCCTCGCGCGCTTTGCGCACCTGTTCCTCGACGAGGTCCCATTTGTTCACCACGACGATGCAGGCGCGGCGTGCTTCCACGATTTTGTCCGCCACTTTTTTGTCCTGCTCGGTGATGCCCATTTCTGCATCAAGCACCATCACCGCGATGTCGCACCGCGCGATGGATTCTTCCGCGCGATTGACGCTGAAAAACTCGATCGAATCATCCACGCGCCGGGCCTTGCGCATGCCGGCAGTATCAATCAAAACGTAGGACTGCCGCACGCCATCGGTGGCCACCTCGAACGGTACGTCCACCGAATCGCGCGTTGTTCCCGGAATCGGGCTGACGATCACACGCTCGGATTGAGTCAGCGCATTGATGATCGAGGATTTGCCGACGTTTGGCCGGCCGACAATCGCCAGCTTGATCGGGCCGCTAAGAACGTTTTCAGTTTCTTGTGCACCACTTTTCTGCTCGTCCCTGACCACGGAACTTTTGGCCTCGGCTGGCTGCTCCTTGGGCAAATATTCCAGCGCGGCGCCCATCAACGCCTCGATTCCGCTGCCGTGGATCGCGGTCACAGGAAAAATATTCTCAAAACCAAGCGCGGAAAATTCCGCCGCTCCAGCTTCAAAACGGAAATTGTCCACCTTGTTGGCTGCTACGAGCACCGGCTTGCCGGATTTGCGCAAACGTTGCGCCACTTCGCGATCCAGCGGCACCATGCCTTCCTGGACATTGACCACCAATACAATCACGTTGGCCGCCTCGATGGCCAATTGCACCTGGTCGAGCGCGGCTTTCGCGATGACATCGTTGGCTTTTTCGCCACGCTGCAATCCGATTCCGCCTGTATCCACCAGCGTGAAGGCGCGTCCGCCCCATTCCACTTCCGCGCTGACCCGGTCGCGGGTGACACCGGGTTGGTCATGAACAATGGCGATGCGGCGTCCCGCGATGCGGTTGAACAGCGCGGATTTTCCAACGTTTGGTCTGCCGACAATGGCAATTAATCCTGACATATCCTCACCATGCCGCACCGCAGACCGGGGCGAAAGTTAAAAGAATCGAAGCGGAAAGCGCGGCGGTTTGCCAGTTTATCTGGACTTTGCAGGCCGTTTCTTTTATGCTGCGGTTTGTCAGCAACAAAAAATTCGGATGCGCACCTGTTCACAACCGCTTAATGAGGAAGGCCGCCAATGGGCCGTCTTATGCCGGATTTAAGGTGATGCAAAACACATCGAGCAATCCCGAACATGCGGCGGGGGTTTGCGCCATCATTGTCACTTACCATCCCTCGGCCGCGCTCATTGAAAATGTGCAAGCCATCAGACCGCAAGTTGCGGAACTGGTTATCATTGACAACGGCTCGGACGAAAAATCGGCGAAGCTGCTGCTTCAATTGGAAAAAACAAGCAGCGTGCGCGTCATCCGCAATGGAAAAAATCTCGGCATCGCGGCCGCATTAAACATCGGCATTCGCCATGCCGCAGCAGCGGAGTTTGCCTGGGTTGCGACATTCGATCAGGACAGCACCGTCACCCCAGGTTTCATCGAGGCGATGCTTGGCGCCTACCAATCATCCGCCGATAAGGAGAGGGTGGCGCTCGTCTCTCCGGTCCACTGCGTTTCCGAAGAAGAATGGAAAAAGCGCAGCCAGCGATGCAAAGGCAATTCCACAGCCTGGGTGGCCATGACTTCGGGCAGCCTCATAAAAACCAGGGTGTTGATGGAGAACGGACTGTATGATGAGACCATGTTCATTGATTACGTGGACTTCGATTTTTGCCTGCGCGCGCGCCGACGCGGTTTCAAACTGAGACGCGCAGGACGGGCCTTTTTGTTGCATTGCCTCGGAAGTTTGGAAGCGCACCATTTTTTCGGCATGACACTTGCCCTCACCTCCCACAACGCCACGCGATGTTACTATATCATGCGAAACCGCGTGCTGATGTACCGGCGATATGCGCTGTCGTTTCCATTTTGGGCATTTACCGATTTCGTGTGGATGCTGGTTGATTTCGCGAAAATCATTTTCTTCGAGAGCGAAAAGCGCGCCAAGTTAAGCCAGGCATTTAGAGGAATTCGTGACGGGCTGGCTGGCATCTCGGGACCGATGACTCCAGCCGCGGCCTGAATTGTATGGATTCGCAGAAAACCAACAGGCCGCCCGTAGGCGTCGTCATCGTCAACCATAATCTGAAGGATTCGCTCCGGGAAACGCTCAAATCGTTCAAAGCCGTCAACTATCCTGCGCTGCAAATTGTCGTCTCCGACAATGCCTCGACCGATGGCGCGCAGGAAATGGTCCGCACGGAATTTCCAGACGTCCATCTGCTGGCGCACAAGGAGGAACAGGGTTACGCGCGCGCGGCCAGCCTTGGCATGGCATATCTTGCGGACAAAACAAAATACATTTTCAGCACGACCAACGATGTCACTGTGGACCCGGAAATCCTGAATGTGCTGGTGGATTACGCGGAAAAAAATCCGCAGGCAGGCGTGATGGGAACGCGGATTTATTTTTTCGACCGGCCGGATGTGCTTTGGCATGCCGGCGGGAGCATCAACCCGCTGCACGGCCACACTCGGCACTTCGGGTGGGAACGCAAGGACAACCCGCGATATGCGCATGTGCGCGAGTGCGATTACGTGACGGGGTGCGGTTATCTGCTCCGGTCCGATGTGTTGAAGCGCATAGGTTATTTCAAGGAAGACCTGGTTTTTTATTCTGAGGATGCAGAACTGTGTTATCGCTTCCGCGACGCGGGTTACAAGGTAATGTACATCCCCGATGCAAAGATGTGGCACAAAACCGGCACGACACTGGCCAAAAACCGTCCGGTGCAGCTTCAATACAGCACGCGCAACCAGCTTTACCTGCTGCAACATTATCGCGTCGGTTTTTATCCGCTGACACTTTGGGTGCATCTGCTGATCGTTTCGCCGATCAAGATGCTGATGTTTGCGGTGATTGGCCGCGGGAAAAATTCCATCGGCATCTATCGCGGCATTCGCGATTGGTGGCGCGGGAAGTATGGATGGATACGGTGAAAAGACTTGGAGTGATGGAGAGGTGAAGAGATGGAAGAATGGAGTGGTGGAAAAACGGAGTAAGGGAGGATGAGAAATAGTTTCAACTGATTACAAGTTTTTTGATTCACTTTTGAATCGCGATTCTTTCAAATAAAAAAATAAAATTTCACTCTTTTAATCAAAAATTGGCGCTATGGCATTTGAAGTCCGGGCAAATGCCATAGCGATTTTATTTGGCTCCCTCCTTTTGTCGAGAACAATATAAACCAGATGGAAAATGTGCGGGCAGTTAAATCAGCGTTCCATTATAACTTTCCGAGCTGTGTGGCGTTCCCAACAAGCATCAACCGTTTAGTTTCTTCCACACAAGAAAATGGTCTTGCGGACAACTCACTTCTTTAATGCGCAACGATTCGATAGAACCTCTGCGTATTTGCGGCGGATGGGTCGGTGATGCTGCCCTGATTCCCGGAGAACGAGATAGTTCCATTCAAAGTTTGCCATGCGGGATCAGTGAGATTGTCTTTATATTGCACCTGGTAGGTTTGCCAGGGCGTCACCTGCCAACTGATGGTCGGCGCCGAGTTGTTTGCAGGGACAAAAACAATTTCAGCCGGGAACGCGGGCGGTGAATTTGAGGAGTAAAGATACAAGGCAAAGATGTCGCTTGACTGATTGAAATCCTGCGTCACCAAATCGTCGCTCCAACTTTGGAAAACCAGAGTTAGGGCGTCCGCGCTGAAAACGGGCATCAAAGAACGACCGGCAGACGCTGAATTACCATAAACGCTTGTGGTGATGAGCGTCGTCGTGCCATTGGTGCGGTCATAAAGATAAATTTGAGGAGCGCTGCTGCCGAAACCGGCGACGAGATTCGTGGCAACACTGCGATACGCGATGAACCGCCCGTCGGAACTGATGTCCGGCGAATCGGAATTGCCCATGCCACCGCCGGTCGAATTGTAATTCATGCTGATGAGCATGTTCGTCTGCTGTTGAAAATCGTAGAGATAAACCTGGTTGGTGCCGTTTGTGTCCTTCGCGGTGTAAACCATGCAACGCGAATCGCCGCTGAAGCGCAAACCCGCGTGCCACGGGGCGAATGGCGTGCCGAGAATGACGTTGTTGCTGGCTACAAGATCCAAGGCGTAAACATGGTTGCTGGCCACATAACCAACGCGTGTTCCATTCGGGCTGATGCCCGCCGCACCGACCGATGTAATGGAATTGCTGTAAATGGGTGAGCCAAGCTGCATATCCCAGATATAAAACGGGCCTGAATTTGGTGCTGCGACAACGTATCGTCCATCGGGAGTCATTGCGGCCAACGTGATTGAAGAATTGGTCGGGAGCACCCGCGTGATGCTGCCTTGCAAATCCCGCCAAAAGAGGTTGTCGAACCCAGCAGCCGGACCGCCCATGACGAGGTTTCCCGCCTTGCTGTGAAACAGAACGTAGCGGCCATTGGTGCTGATCTGGGGCGAATAAGAATCGGCATTGCCGGGAGCGGTCTGGTTCGTATTGATGCTGACCAGAGTTGTGTTGCTGAGCTGCAAATCCCTCACGAATACTTGTTTTGTAACAGTCGTAACGAAATTGCTTGCGCATGCGAACGCCACGTATCGCCCATCGCCGCTGATGGCCGGCGTGTCCGATTGTCCATTGCCGGGAGTCCCACCATTTGAAATCACGCTTGCCAGGGTGATCGCGCCGGTCAGCAAATCGCGCACAAAAATATTTCGGAACCCGTTTGTTACGCCTGACACAAAATTTGTGGTGTCGCTTGAGAACGCGATGTAACGCGCGTTGGCGCTGATGGACGAAAGGTAAAGATTGAAATGACCTGTCGGCGTCAGCGAAGGCAGTTCATTGCGGCGGACGGAAATCAATTCAGTGTCTTCATTCACAAGGTCGCGCCCAAACACGTCATAGGCGTTGTTATTGTCCCCGGCAACCAGGCTGCCGTCCGGTGCTTCAAAGGCGACAAACTGGCCGTTCGTGCTCATTCTGGGGAAGGTCAATGCGTTCGATGTGGAACCCGCGCCGTTCGTGTCCACGTCAACCAATTGCGTGACGCCCGCCTGCAGATCACGACGATAAAGATGATAACCGGCATTGACGGAATTGCTGGTGAGCCCCGTCGCGCTGCTCATGAACGCGACAAATTGTCCAGTGGAATCCATCACCGGCCAGTCGCAAACGGTGTTGGTCGGCACGGCATTGCTCGCCAGAATACCGCTGACAAGCGTGGTGGAATTGCTGTTCGCGTCCCAGACATAAACCGCGCTGGTTGCGCCGTTGGTATTCAGATTGCCAACAAAAGAGACGAACCGCCCGTCTGCACTCATGTCCAACGAGTGGTAATTGGTTTCCGAACACAGCAACCCCGCAGCCGCGTTGGTGTTGATGATGTCCGTGAAACCGGAAATGGTGTTGTAGCGCAAGACAACGGCTGCGGCGCCATTGGTTGTGGTCTTGCCGGTTTGATAGACCAAATATTGGCCGTCGGGCGTCATGACCTGATTGAAGGAGACGCCATTGGTGATGTTAAAAACAGTTGGGAGGACGGTGTGCGAATAGGCGCTTGCGCGCGTGGTCACACCAGCGACCAAATCGCGGACGTAGATTTCAAAAATGTTGGTCACGCCGGGAACCAGGTTGGTTGCCGTGCTGTAGAACGCAACGTAGTGGCCATCGGGCGTGATGCAGGGAAAATCGGACGCGCTGGTGGGCGCTGTTCCCATCGCTCCGGGACTGGCCAAAACTGTCGAGGCCAGTTCCATGTCGCGGACAAAAACGTCTTCCAAATTATTGCTGTCGTTGGTGACCAAATCGCTTGCCGCACTCACAAACGCGACGAAACGCCCGTCCGGACTCATTACGGCACTGTGCGAACTCCCGTTTCCGCCAACGCCATTGGTGTTGACGCTGACCAAGGTCGTGACGCCGTTGACCACGTCGCGCATGAACAGGTTATTATAGAAGTTTTTTGTCCCCGCCACGATATTGGAAGCGGTGCTTTCAAACAGCGCGAACTGTCCGTTCGTGGAAATGGCGATTGGGAACGAATCGGCGTTGCCGCCGCCCGTGCCTGAAGAGTTGATGCTGACGAGGGTCGTTGTGCTATTGGTGCGGTCGCGCAAAAAGACATTCTGCACGCCGCGATACATCGGCGAAAATGGAGCGTTATTGGTGGCAAGGACGAGATTGTTTGCGGAACTTGCAAAAAGCACGTATCGGCCATCCTGACTGATCACCGGAAGAAAAGAATCGCCGCCGCCGCTGGTTGGAGGCGGGCCGATGGCTGGGCCGGAAACTGTTTGAAGCGGTCCGCCCGCCAGGGCCGGAATAATACAACTTAGCAAAATGAAAATGGCGGCGGTTTGGCGGGACAATATGCGACGCCGGTATGATTCCTTTATCATAGGAGTACAGCAACCTCTCGGTTCAACTTGGCTTGGACGATTGGAATTATCCTTAATTTGACTCGAATGTCAATCAAATCCGGTTTTTTTCAATGCCTGAATTTCAGGAATGCCGCCGCTGCGCTGGACCAATTTCGCTTGGTTGCCTCCCGACGACCGCGTGCGCCAAGTTTTTCGCGCAATCCAGCATCTGCAATCAATCGCGCAAAGGCCCTAGACAACGCAGTTAAATCGCCTTCTTCCACGAGCAGGCCAGTTTCGCCATCAAGCACGGCTTCTTCCGCGCCGCCACTGCGATAGGCAACAACCGGCTTTCCATGAAAGCCGGCGTCCAAATAGGTGATGCCGAAACCTTCCACGCTGTGTCGCAATCGGCGGCTGGTCATCGCGTAAATGTCACATTGCGCGTAAGCATCGGCCAACAATTCCGGCTCTACTTCGCCAAAATTTTCGAATGCCACGCCGGCATCAGCGCAGGTTTGTTGCACTTGTCTCAGATAATCCGCGTCCCCTGTTCCGCCGATCTGATAAATCACGCGTGACCGCAATTCAGGAGGCAATTGGCCGAGCGCCCGCGCGTCGTCGAGCTGGCCTTTGCGGGGATGGATCCTCGCAAGCGTAAGAATCCGTATCAAGCCATCATCCAATTTTTTAGTCGTCGCACTTCGCATCGCAGCGCTGCTGCAACCGCAGGGGGCGATTTCAATCGTGCCGCGGAATGAGTTCAAGAAACTTTGCAGGATCAGGTTTCTCGAAAATTCTGAAACGGTGACAATTCCATCAACCGTGCGATATAGCCGCTTGGCGAGCACGCGCCAAAACGGATTGCGACTGAATCGCAATACTTCCGATCCGTGCAAAAGCGAAACCAACGAGTGCGCTTTCACGCGCCCCAAAATCGGGGGCAGCATGAACGCCATGTGCGCGCCGACGCTGGCCATGACGACGATCGAGTCCTCCAAGTCCTTTCTGCGCGCGGCAATGGCCCGTGTGAATTGCAACAGATGCTTCCATCGCAAACTTCCGCCTGCAGGCAATCGCAAAACCTGGCATTCGATGGCTTCAGGTTGATTCATCCCGTAGTCAGGCGCCCAAATTTCCACCGGTTCGCCTTTCTTTTGCAGCGCCCGCCCAACTTCCTCGACGAAAGTCGCCACGCCGCCGCGAAAAGGCGAATATTCGTGGGTGATAAACACTATTTTGGCCGTGGGCGGGCGTGGTTCCGTCATCAAAGCCATCACAACAAAGCGGCTGCGGCAAGCCAAACCAAAAAAGCTGGCAAGGCAAAGACCCTTCTGGTAATCAGGGTGTTTTACTGCTATCGTATTCGCGTCTTACTCGCAGTTGAATGAACGCTACATTGTCAGAAAGTGATTACGCCGATTTGAAGGAAGGACTGCGCCGTTGCAGCCCGGAAACGGTTGCTGCGGCCATTCGTTACCGCGAATCAGGCGACCTCGCTGCCATTCCGGCGGTGGTGATGGGCATTTTGGAGCGGTATCAGCCCGCGGGCGCGCCCGTAAAACTGGCGGAGGCGAAAGATGACATGCGGTTGATCGAGGAGCTGGGCCTTGATTCGCTCACACTGCTGGAAATCGTCATGTCCATCGAGGAGGTGTTGAAACTACGCATCGAAAACGAGGAATTGCGCGAGATCCGCACGCTCGGCCAGCTCAAGGATTTTTTGCAGGCAAAGATTTCCGGCAAAAGCGTTTCAACGGCCGGCAGGCATTATAGTCGTGAACAAATCGCCCTCATCCTGCCGCAACAACCTCCCTTTTTGTTCCTGGATTCAGCGGAATTGCAGGACGCTTCCGCAAAAGGCCGGTATCTCATCAAAGGCGACGAATTTTTTCTCGAAGGCCATTTTAAGGACGAACCGGTCTTTCCCGCTTCGATCGTTTTTGAAGCGATGGGGCAGACGGCCTGCCTGTGGGTCCTTGAAAAAGCTCAGGCGCAGACTGGCAAAGCAATCAACTCCAACCAGGTTTACTTCGCGTCGCTCGACGGCGCGCATTTCCAACGCAAGGCGAAACCGGGCGAGCAGCTTGAATTCGAATTGAAATTATCCAAGCTGCGCGAACCGCTCGCGGTTTTTGAAGGGATCGTCACGACGAAGGGCGAACCAGTCGCGCGCATCGAACGTCTTGTGCTGGCGTTCGGCGACCCTTTGCAAACGGAGAAACCTGCCGCCATTGAGCTTGCCGCCTCCCGCAATGGTCATCATTGATGAAACGCGTCGTCATCACGGGCCTGGGTTTCATCACCAGCATCGGCAACGATCAAAATTCCGTCCTGCGCAGCCTGCGTGAATGCCGCACCGGCGTTGAACTTTTTTCCGAACTGGCTGGAGTTGATTGTCCGGTCAAGCTGGCCGGGACTGTGAAGGGCTTTCAATTTCCCACGGCGTATTTCGAAGATTGGACTTACCCGGCCGAATACAAATTGTCGCGCGAGCAACTGCGTCCCATGGCGCCCAATTCGCTTTACGCATATTGCGCGATGCAGCAGGCCATCCACGACGCGCGTTTAACACCTGAACACGTCTCCAATCCGGAAACGGGAATCATGTCGGCGTCTGGCGGCTCGATGTGGCTGGCGCATGAAAACCTGCATACGATGCTCACGCGCGGGGTGAACCGTTGCCAGCCGATGGGCATCATCAACAGCATTCCCGGCTCGCTTTACATCAATCTTGCCGCGCTGTTTAAAATCAAGGGCGCGACGCTCGGCTTTTCCAGCGCGTGTAGTTCTTCCGCCCATGCGATCGGCGCGGCAGTTGATCTCATCCGACTCGGACGCCAGCGGCTTGTGTTTGCAGTAGGCGCGGAAGATTGCAACAAGATTTCCATCCTTCCATTCGCGAGCGTCCGCGCGTTGACGGTACAAACGGACCCGGAGCGCAGTCCGTGCGCATTTGATGTGAAGCGGGACGGCTTTGCTTCGACAGGCGGCGGGACGGTTTTGGTTCTGGAGGAATTGGAACATGCGCTCCAACGCGAAGCGCCCATTTACGCCGAAGTTTTGGGGTGGGCGCAATCTTCGGACGGTTACAATGTCCTGGCGCCGGATCCCGAAGGCGACGGTTTGCGGCGCGCGATGGAAGCTGCGTTGGCTGACGCGAAACTGGCGCGTGAAGAAGTGGATTACATCAATGCGCACGCGCCCTCCACTCCTTCGGGCGACGCCAGCGAAATCAAGGCGATCAAAAAGGTGTTCAACGGAGGACGTGTCCCGTTCGTCAGCAGCACGAAAAGTTTGACCGGCCATGGTTTGTCGTTGGCCGGCGCGATGGAAACGGCGTTTTGCTGTCTTGCGCTGAAGGAGAAATTTACACCCGTCTCCGCGCACATCACGCAACTTGATCCCATGTGCGAAGGCGTGCCCGTCGTGACAAAGCCGGTCGCGGAGCATCCGCGCATCGTGCTGAAAAATTCCAGCGGCTTTGGCGGCACGAACGTCTGCATCGCATTGCGGGGCTGGGAAATCGGTCATGCCTCAAACTAATCAAAACGTTTTCCTCACCGGGGCCAGTTCGGGCATCGGCCTTGAAACGGCCCGTTTGCTCGCCGAGCGCGGCTTTTCCGTCTGGGGCACTTCGCGCGAACGCAAGCGATTGCCCTCACTGCAAAATTTTCACCCGGTTGTAATGGATTTGACCGATATCGAATCCATCCGCGAGAATTTTTCTGCCGCGCTCAAGGTAGCCGGTCATTTCGACGTGCTCATCAATAATTCCGGCGCGGGCTGGTTTGGTCCGCTGGAAATCCAGTCCGACGAAATCCTTCGCGAGCAGTTTCAATTGATGGTGCATGGCCCGCTTGAACTCATCCGCCTCGCGTTGCCGCAAATGCGCGAGCGAAATAAAGCTCTTATCATTAATGTCACCTCGCTTGCGGCTCGATTTCCCATTCCTTACCTTGGGCCGTACAGCGCAACGAAGGCTGCCCTTAGTTCACTCGGCGAAACTCTTCGCCATGAGCTGGCCCACACGGGGGTCCGCATCACCGATCTTCAACCTGGCGACATCCACACCAATTTTCATGCCGCAACGAAACGAATCGATGGCCCTTCACCCGACGAGCAGCGTGTCCAAACCGCATGGAAAACGATTGACCGCAACATGGCTGCCGCGCCGCCGCCGCAAATCGTCGCCCGCGCGATCCTCCGCGTCATCAATAGCGCCAATCCGCCGCCAATCGTGGCCGTTGGAAGTTTTTTTCAGGCCAGGCTCGGCCCGCTGTTCGTTCGTTTCGCTCCTCAGCGATTCTTCGAATGGGTTGTGCGCAAATATTACGGGATTTAAGATTTTTTGAGCAAACCGTTTAAGGTCCGACCATCACCCGGTAAAACCGGACGTTGTTCGACGCGTTCGTGTCGGTCACGGTGAATGAACTGGCGGCTGAATTTGTGACAAGCAAGCTGATCCAATTACTGCTGCCAGGCCGCAGTCCTGTCGCATACTGGATCGTGTAATTCTGTCCGGCGGTCCCGTTCACAGTGAACTGAAAGCGCTGGCTGGCAAGCCGCGCCGGCGCGCTGATACTCGGTCGGTTGCTGCCGCCGTTGATGACCAACGTCAATGAGCGGGTGGTTGTCACGGCATTTTGGTCCGTCACCCGCACGATGAAGCTGTTCGTTCCACTGACGGTGGGAATACCCGAGATAAGACCATTGGTGGCAAGCGTCAGTCCCGTTGGCAAAGGCTGCGAGCCTTGCGCCACCGTCCAGGAATAAGGAGGTGTTCCGCCGCTGGCCTGAAGCTGGTAACTGTAATTCGCATTCACCGTGGCGTTGCTCAATGATGTCGTCACGATGGACAGCGATGAGGAAAGAATCCGTATCGTGGCACCGCGCTGCACCGAGTTGCCATCGTCATCACTTGCGCTTAACGTGAAAGTGAAAGTCCCGACATTAGTGGGGGTGCCGGAAATCACCAAGTACTCGTTGGAACTGGTGATGGCGCCGGAATTGACATTCAACCCCGGCGGCAACGAACCATTATAAAAGAAACCGTAGCCGCCACCGTTCTGGTCGCCGCCGGACACCAACACTTGGGCGCTATACGGGATGCCGACTGTGCCGTTGGGCAACGCGTTTGACCCGATCGTCAACACCGGATAAACGGTGATGTTCAAACTCTGGTCCGCCGTTGTGGAAGTCCCATCCGTCACCCGCACCGAAAAATAATAAGTGGTGCCACCGAAAGGCACGCTCCCTGGCGTGCCGGAGATCACGCCTCCACTGGAAATCGTCAAGCCGGGCGGCAACGGTTCTGAGCCCGGGCTCAGCGACCAGGTAAACGGGGAATTGCATCCGATGTTCTGCAACGGCGGTGCGCTGTAAGAGGAGCCCGATAAACCGTCCGGCAGGAAGGTTGTGTACACTTGGAGCGTGCCGCAGTCCGGCACGGTAAAGTCAACTTCATCATATTGGCCGCCGGAAACATAGGTTTGCTGGGCGTTCACACACCCATATCCATTCGCTGAAAGGTTCCCGCAATCCAGGCTCACGTCCCAGTTCCCTGCGCTTAAGTTGGTGAACTCATAATATCCGCTGCCGTCTGTGGAAGTTGACAAATTGCTTCCCAACCCGTTGGTCGCATAGACGTTGACACTTACCGGATTGCCCAAAGTGTCGCTGACATATCCTTGAATGGTCGCGGCATTGCCGCCACCGCCGGATTGCACGTTAAAATTGGCCGTGCCATTGCCGTTATTGATGGTCACGTTCTGATTGTTCGGGCATTGGTAATTGCCGCCGATGATATTGTCCAGGCTGTCGTTCCCGCCGTTGCAATTGACACTCACGCTCCAGGATCCGTTTCCCACGGCCAACGAATAGTTTCCATTCGTGTCGGTGTCCGTCGAGGAATTGAAATTGAGCCCGTTAATGGTCGCATTGGCGTACACGCCGACACCGCTCACCGGGGCGCCATTGTATTGCACGTTGCCGTTGATGACATAATTGGCCTGGAGCCCGGTGAAGTTATATTGATACGCCTGCCCCGTGGAAAGTGAGATGCCGTTTTGTCCCTGTGAATAAATGTAGTTGGCCGGTCCGCCGTAATCTTTTTGCACACCCCAAGAGTCGCCACTCGAATTGCCGATCGCTCCGGCCACGTAATTTC
>DASRBR010000642.1:0-2846 GCA_035653495.1 Verrucomicrobiia bacterium | reverse complement strand
CCCCATTTTCTCTCGCGCTTTCTCAACTCCTCCGTGGTCAACGCCGGCGATGGCGCGCATGAGCATCCGACGCAAGCATTGCTCGACACGTTCACCATCCATGAAAAAAAGGGCAAAATTGCCGGGCTGAACGTGACCATTTTGGGCGACATTCTTTACAGCCGCGTCGCCCGATCGAACATTTGGGCGCTGACGAAGCTCGGCGCGCGCGTCACGCTTTGTGGACCATCCACGCTGGTGCCGCGCGTTTTCGAGCAGATGGGTTGCCGCGTGACTTACGATGTGGACGAAGCCATTGCGGGCGCGGACATCATCAATTTGCTGCGCATCCAACATGAACGCCAGCGCAAGACGATGTTTCCGAGCCTTGGCGAATACATCAGCCTTTTTGGCCTGAACAAAAAACGCATGGCGCGCACCAAGCCCGACGTGCTCATCATGCATCCGGGGCCCATCAATCGCGGCGTGGAAATCGACAGCGACATTGCCGATTGCGGCCGCTCGGTGATTCTCGATCAAGTCACCAACGGCCTGGCGGTTCGCATGGCCGTGCTGTTCCTGGTGAATGGCGGAAAAGGCCCGCATGAAGTCGCCGCGCCTTAATTATTCCGCACCGGCCTTCAAATCCGACCTTTTGCTTGACGCTCACTGCGCGAGCGATTATATCGATTTTCGTAAACGAAATCCGTCATAGCGCATGGACGAAGCGGGCCGGGAAATTTTGCTGAGCTTTTGGAAGGTCCACATCTTGCATCATGCGGGTGAGGAACCGATCCATGGTCAATGGATCACGGGCGAATTGCGCCGGCACGGTTACGAAATCAGCCCCGGCACGCTTTATCCTCTGCTGCAACGGATGGTCCGGCACGGTTGGCTGGCGGTGAAAGCGACCGGCAAGGGAAGCCGCTCGCGCAAGGATTATCGGCTGACCGCAAAAGGAAGAACGGTGCTTAAGATGATTCGCGAACAAATTGAGGAACTTTACGAGGAAGTGGTGGAGGAAAGGAAAGGCAGCCGACAAACGCGATGAAACAAATCATTCTCATGGGCCATGTTTTCTTTGGCGTGTTGTGCATTCTCTCGACCGTCTGGCTGTTCGTGGACGTGTTGAATGCTCGTGAGGAAAACCTGGGGCGCATCCGCTGGATGAGCCGGTTCGTATCATTGCTCATGTGGCTCGCGTTTGGGATCGGCGGCTATTGGTATGTGGTGCATTACAAGCTGGACAAGGCGGTCATCCTGAAAGGGCCATGGCCGTTCTCGCACAATTTTTTCATGGAATCGAAGGAACACTTCGTCATCCCGCTCCTGCTCCTGGCAACGTATTTGCCAATGACCGTTTCGCGCAATCTCGCCTTCGACAAAGATGCGCGGCGGCTGACGCTTTGGATCGCTGCATTGGTCGCCCTGCTCGCGCTTTTCGCTGAAGGCAACGGCGCAATGATTGCCATGGGCGTCAAAGTGGCTTTGCAGGCACAACCGCATTGAAAAAATGGAAACGACCAGACCAAGCTCGAAATACACGGTCCCGTTCGGATTATCGCTTGCCCTTTGCTCTGTCTTAAACGGGTTCCTCGTCATTGCGAAGGAGAAGAGCAAGGCGGTGTCTTACTGCATGCAAAAGCTCACCGGGCATCATTGGATCACGCATGTTCTTATCATTTTCGTTGCCTTTCTCCTCTTCGGTTTTCTTTTTGCAGGACAGAATTCCAGCGGGTCGAAAATGATGTTGCGCAAGTTGACGAACATCATCGTCGGAGGAGTTGTTATCGGCGTTTTGACCATTGTCGGCTTTTATTTGATCGCGGATTGAATCATGAAAGCGAAATTCTCAATCATCGTCGCGCTGTTCATCGCATTCTATTTGGTTATGATCCCAACGAGCTTTGCCGGTCCGCCGTTCGTCACGGACGATCCCGAGCCAGTGGACTTCCATCATTGGGAATTTTACGTCGCCTCGATGAGTTCGAAGTATCACTCCGATTGGCCGGGCACGGCGCCGCATTTTGAGGTCAATTACGGGGCGATTTCGAATTTGCAACTGCACGTCATCGCGCCGCTGGCGTACGATGTGCCGCCCGAAGGCGCGTCCCATTACGGCATCGGCGACATCGAGCTCGGCGCGAAGTATCGTTTTATCGAGGAGACGAACTGGATTCCGCAAGTTGGGGTTTTTCCGTTGGTGCAAGTTCCGACCGGCAACGCTCTTTTCGGCAATGGCCATGGCCATTGGCAGGCGTTCCTGCCGTTGTGGATCCAAAAAAGCTGGGGCAAATGGACAGCTTACGGCGGCGGCGGTTACGGCGTGAATTCATTGCGTGGACATGGCAACTGGCATTATGAAGGCGGCCTTTTGCAAAACCAGGTCACATCGAACCTGCTCGTCGGCGTTGAAATCTATCATCAGAACGCCTATCAAACCGATTTTCCCAACGTCGGCACCGCGTTCAACATCGGCACTGTTTATGATTTCACGGACAATTACCACCTGCTCTTTTCCGCCGGGCGCTCGATTGACGGCCCGATCGGCTTTCAATGCTACATCGCCTTTCAAATCACTTTCGACAACGGCCTGTTTCATGGGGGCAAGGAAGAGGGGCATCCAACTGGGTCGCGCTAGGACAATTCAAGAATATGGTGACCGCCAAGTTGACGAGCGGATCGGCAACCGGCTCCAAAGCTGCAATAATCGGGGCTTGGCCCGTATGGCTGGGACTCTGCAGCATTGCTGATAAAATGTGCTTGACAGGATCCAAGGCGCTGCTATTCTCCTTGTCGCGAGGACGTCCGCCCCTCCGTTGAATCACGGCGGACAAGTGAACGTTTATCGTTCGCGCTGTTCTTTG
>DASRBR010000641.1:0-2522 GCA_035653495.1 Verrucomicrobiia bacterium | reverse complement strand
GCCGGGTTTGTCAACCTGAGCAATCAATTCACGGTGAGCGCATGGATCAACATGAATGATGTCAGCGACATCCAGACCCTCTGGGCCAACCAGGTTGGCGGCAGCGGCAAGGCCGGCTTCTCCTTCTATGTCAATTCGTATCAAACGAGCGACCACGAGATCCGCGTTGAAACTGGAAACGGCAGTTCCGGTGCTGTCCTCAACAGCGCAGGCGGCGTGATGACTCCTAACGTGTGGCACCAACTTGTTTTTGTAGCCGATCGTGGCGCCGGAACAGGGCTCCTTTACATGGATGGCCAGAACGTCCCGGCTTCAGGTTCCATCCGGACCGACTTCCCGTTGACCAATGACCTCAGATTTGCCGAGTTTGACGATGGCAACTTCGGCTTCTCTGGTATCATGGACGAAGCCCGCATCCGCAACGGCACGAATTCACCGAACTGGATCTGGGCCACTTACATGAACATCGCCTCGAACTCCGTGTTCCAGACCTACGGTTCCTTGAGTTCATCGGTGGTGGTGATCACGGCCAAAATGGTGAATGGTCAACTGCAACTCACCTGGCCGCAGGGCACGTTGCAGTCTTCGAGCCAGGTCAACGGGTCTTGGAGCAATGTCAATGGCGCAACGTCGCCGTATTCGGTGACACCGACTGGCCCGGCGCAGTTCTATCGTGTAAAGGTACATTAAGTTAACAGGCGCGCAGGCAGTGATGGACCAGCGCGCGTTGGGTTGGCAGGAGCGCCGAAAAGGCGCTCCTGCTTCCAAACGCAAAACCGAGTTCATCGCGTGAATCGTGCCAAAAAATAGGGGTGGATGCCGCAATGGTGCGACATTCAAAATAGACAAGTATGCAAAATAGACAGTCAGTTCAGCTCCGCTCGAGAATACAGACGGAGAACAAGGAAAAATTAATTCGGAAGCAGAGGGTCCGGGGATTTACCCTGATTGAGTTGCTGGTGGTGATCGCCATTATCGCGATTCTCGCCAGCCTGTTGCTTCCCGCGTTGTCGCGCGCCAAGCAGAAGACCTACGCCATCCATTGCATGAACAACGGCAAGCAATTGACGCTCGCATGGAAAATGTACGCGGACGATAACGGCGGGGTTTTTGCCGTTAATGAGGAAAGCCAGGGCGTGGCCAGTTCAAATCCCGGCTGGTGCGAGGGCTGGGAGGATTACAACGGCTCGCCCGATGACACGAACGTCTCGTATCTGATAGACCCGAATCACGCCCAACTCGGGCAATATGTAAAGTCGGAAAAAATTTTCCGCTGCCCCGCCGATATCAGTTGCAGTTTCGGGCGCACCGGCTTGCCGCGCGTGCGAAGCGTCTCGATGAGCCAGGCCATCGGCCCGAATATCAATGGAAACGTCACAGGCCAGGGTTACTGGCTGCCGTATCCAACTTATTTCGTTTACATCAAGGAATCCGATATCGTCACACCTGATCCCTCGTCGCTTTGGGTCTTCACGGATGAACATCCTGACAGCATCAACGACGCCGCATTTGCTTTTGCGATGCCTTCCAGCGCGCAAGCCACCGGATGGGTGGACGTGCCCGCAAAATATCACGGGGACGCCTGCGGCTTTTCCTTCGCTGACGGCCACTCCGAGATTCACAAATGGGAGAGCGACGCCAATATTCCCCCCGTCACCTACCAAACGCTTCCGAAGCCGCTGCCCGTGTCACTGGGAAATCAGGACATTCTGTGGGTCGCCCGCCATACTTCCGCGCGCATGGACGGTCGTCCGCTCGGGTACTGATGCGAATGGTATAAGGCTCCAATTCGCATCGCTTTTCGAGCGTGGATGAACTATAATGGCATGATGGAAAAACCTGGGTTGTTGCGCTTCCGGCATCGTGCCGGCAGGTTGAAAGATATTGCGGCGACTATCTTGTTTGCATGGTTGATTGCGCGCGGTTTCGCATCCGCAGCCACATTGTCCAATCCCGCGGTGGATGCGTACAACGTGCGCGTCGGCACGGAAACGTTTGCCGGCCTTTACAAGTTCACGACGAACACGTTGCTCGTTGAAACTGCCCAGCAGATAACCAATCTCGGCAGCGACACCATCAAATGTTATCTCGGCCCCAACATCGCGGGCCAAAGCGGTGTCACCAAAACGGTCGCCGAGACCAACATGATGTTGATTCTGAAAGATGACCCTTCGTATCAGGCGGTGCTGGCCATGCCGTTTCGGCATTACATCATGTGGGCCTACACGATTGCCAACGGAGGGACTACCTTCCAAGGTGGCAATTACACGGCGACGGATGCCGCGCAAGATTATCGCGAGATGTTTGATTTGGCGACTTACCTGCTCACCAATTACAACAACTCCGGCAAGACCTTCTATCTCGGTCATTGGGAAGGCGACGGCTATCTCAGCGTGAGCAATTGGTCCACCAATCCCCCGATGGCAGAAGTCACCGCGATGATCGATTGGGAAAACACCCGTCAAAAAGCGGTGGACGACGCCAAGGCCGCCGCGCATTACACCAACGTGAATGTGTATTAT
>DASRBR010000640.1:0-3609 GCA_035653495.1 Verrucomicrobiia bacterium | reverse complement strand
CGTCAAATCGGGCGGGGAACCGTCACGATGTATCCGCGCACCGAGATGCTGGATTTGGTGGTGATTGACGGCCACGCCAAGGGAATCATCGTCCGTGATTTGGTGACGGGCGAATTCTCTGCGCATGCGGCGGACGCAGTGGTGCTGGCGACCGGCGGTTACGGCAACGTGTTTTATCTTTCAACCAATGCCAAGGGTTGCAACGTGACAGCCACATGGCGCGCTTACAAGAAAGGCGCGGCGTTCGCGAATCCTTGTTACACGCAAATCCATCCGACCTGCATTCCCGTCAGCGGCGAGCATCAATCGAAATTGACGCTGATGTCCGAATCGCTACGCAACGACGGCCGCGTCTGGGCGCCGAAGAAAAAGGGGGACAATCGCTCTCCGAATGACATTCCCAAAGAGGAGCGCGATTACTTTCTCGAACGGAAATATCCGAGTTTCGGCAACCTTTCGCCGCGCGACATCTCATCGCGTGCGGCAAAGGAAGTTTGCGATGAAGGCCGCGGCGTGGGGCCGGGCGGATTGGGCGTCTATCTTGATTTTGCCGATGCCATCAAGCGTTTGGGCGAGGAAACTGTGCGCGAGCGTTACGGGAA
The DNA here is from genome assembly GCA_035653495.1 of Verrucomicrobiia bacterium. Taxonomy (GTDB): domain Bacteria; phylum Verrucomicrobiota; class Verrucomicrobiia; order Limisphaerales; family Pedosphaeraceae; genus DATAUW01. Next base: position 3,007 of record DASRBR010000640.1, on the reverse strand, counting down.
TTTGTTCGACATGTATGAAAAGATCACCGGCGAAAACGCGTATCGGACGCCGATGCGCATCTACCCGGCGGTGCATTACACGATGGGCGGCGCGTGGGTGGATTACAATTTGATGAGCAATCTGCCGGGGTTGTTCGTCATCGGCGAGGCGAATTTTTCCGACCACGGCGCGAACCGGCTCGGAGCAAGCGCGTTGATGCAAGGCCTGGCGGATGGCTACTTCATCCTGCCGTACACCATTGGAAATTATTTTGCCTCAGCGAAGCAGGCAAAGCCAAATGCCGATCATCCTGAGTTCAAGAAGGCAATGGAAAACGCGCAGGCGCTCACGAAAAAACTGCTTTCAATCAACGGCAAGCGGAGCGTCACGTCTTTCCATCGAGAACTGGGCAAGTTGATGTGGGACGATTGCGGCATGGCGCGGAGCAAGGAAAGCCTGCAAAAGGCGTTGAAGCGGATTCCGGAATTGCGGGCGGAATTCTGGAAGAACGTGAAGGTGACCGGCGACAGCACGACGTTGAACCAGGATTTGGAGGCGGCCGGGCGCGTGGCGGACTTTTTGGAATTTGCCGAGCTGCTTTGCCTGGATGCCTTGACGCGAGAGGAATCGTGCGGCTGCCATTTCCGCGTGGAATACCAGACGCCGGACGGCGAGGCCAAGCGCGACGATGAACATTATGCCTTCGTGAGCGCGTGGGAATATCAGGGGCCGGATAAGCCGCCGTTGCTGCAGAAAGAACCGCTGGTTTACGAAGAAGCCCACTTCTCCCAGAGAAGCTATAAATGATTTCGGATTTACAATTTACGATTGACGCGCGCCAAGATTGCATGAAGGCCTTTGCAAAATTTGAAACCGTTAGGAATGGCGTATCGAAAGCGACGCACGAATATATGGCTCGTAAATCGTATATCATAAATCGTAAATTCTTATGAATTTCACCCTCAAAGTGTGGCGTCAGAAGAGCGCGAATGAGCCCGGCAAAATGGTGGATTACCAGGCGACGGGCATCATTCCCGACATGTCGTTCTTGGAGATGCTCGACGTGGTGAACGAGGGGTTGATTGCGCGCGGCGAGGAACAGATCGCGTTTGATTCAGATTGCCGCGAAGGGATTTGCGGCACTTGTTCGCTGGTGATCAACGGCATTGCGCACGGCGGTCAACGCGGAACGACGGTCTGCCAGTTGCATATGCGGCATTTCAAGGACGGCCAGGCCATCACCATCGAACCGTGGCGCGCGAAATCTTTCCCCATATTGAAAGATTTGGTAACGGACCGCAGCGCGTTCGACCGGATCATTCAGGCGGGCGGATTTATCTCAGTGAACACGGGCGGCACGCCAGACGCGAATTCAATCCCGGTTCCCAAGGTGGACAGCGACCGAGCGATGGACGCGGCGCAGTGCATCGGTTGCGGCGCTTGCGTTGCCGCGTGCAAGAACGCGTCGGCAATGTTATTTGTCTCGGCGAAGGTTTCGCACTTGAGTTTGCTGCCGCAAGGGAAGGTGGAACGCGACCGCCGCGTGGCGAACATGGTGAAGCAGATGGATGCGGAAGGGTTCGGGAATTGCACGGCGACAGGTTCGTGTGAAGCGGTTTGCCCGAAGGAAATCAGCCTGAATTTCATCGCCCGCATGAACCGCGAATATGGCGTGGCGCTATTGAAAGGGACGAAAGAATAGAATCCACCGGCTGCGGAAACCGCCAATCTGCTCCATGAAAGCTGCCCTTAACGTTTTAGGAGACCGTCCGAGTCGAGCGACTGCGCGAGGTCTTTTTCCGCCAGCACCCAATCCTCCAGAGTCAAGCTTTCGTTCGGGAGCTTGTCCCGATACATTTTGAAGGCATGTTCCCGCACCATACCCTTCGTGATTCCCGGCGTGAACGGTTCCGGCTGCTCATGGTGTTTTGCGGCTTGTTTTTTAGCATGTTTTTTCATCGCGACACCTCTTTTTATGCTTAAGAAAACTTACATCGCAAAAGGCAAATGGCAATGGGCCGAAAAGTTTTTAATCTGCCTGAAACTTATTATGAGGGCTGGTGTTTCAATGATGAACCTGGATAGAAGCATTGGCCAGAGTCAAGCCCGTGGCGGGCTGCAGGCAATGATGGACGCGGAATCATTGTACTTATGTGATAAACCCGTCTGCAGCCATGTCCGCGCCGCGGCAAAGAAAGTGAACAAATATGAAGATTAAGTTGTCCCGTTCCGGCGGTTTTACGCTGGTGGAAATCATGATCGTGGTGGCCATCATTGGATTGCTGGCGACCATTGCGATTCCGAACTTCGTGCGCGCGCGTCTCAAGGCGCAGCAAGCGGCTTGCATCAACAACTTGCGTCAGATTGACGGCGCGAAACAGACTTGGGCGTTGGAGAACAAAGCGGCTCAATCCACCATTCCCACGATCCAGAACATCCAGCCTTATTTGGGGCGTGGCACGCAAGGCACGGCACCGACCTGTCCGGCTGACTCACAATCCACATTTGCAACGAGTTACAGCTTGAATGACCTGCAGACGGCCCCAACTTGCCTGATAAATCCGACCGACCATCATTTGGATTAAAGTGGCTGGTTTTGGGACACTGTTCTGGTTTAGAGGACAAAACTGTCCAAAACGGTTGTGGTGGGTGATTGCAAATCGCAATAACTTGTGGATTTGAGGCTGTTTTATGTAGGACGGTGGATTACAAAGAAGTGGTATTACGGTTGCTAAATGGCAAGAGCGGTTCGCAACGGGCAATGTGTGAACGACGCAGTGATAACTAAACCCGCCCGTTGTTTCGTTCACGCCGCCCGCAGAAGAACAAGCAATCGTATGAAAAAACTCATCTCCGCTCGTAAAGCCGGCTTCACGCTGATTGAGATCATGATCGTCGTGGCCATTATCGGTCTGTTGGCCGCCATCGCGATCCCCAACTTCGTGCACGCCCGCACCACGGCGCAGCAAAATGCCTGCATCAATAACCTCCGTCAGATCGACGGTGCGAAGCAGGAATGGGCTTTGG
>DASRBR010000639.1:0-2162 GCA_035653495.1 Verrucomicrobiia bacterium | reverse complement strand
CCATTGTTGACTGTCCTTGCGTTGGATGAGTTGAACTTTGGTGGGATAGCCCATAGGGATAAATACTAGTCATATAACTAGATATAACAAGCAAAAAAATAAGCCTCGCCTTAGGCCTAACTAGTCAGGGCCAAACTCCAGCCACCGGGCTGAAGCCCGGTGTTAATGAGAGCGCCAGAATGAAAGCGGCAGGAGATTGCCGCAGTCCAAAACTTGGCAGCCAGGCTTCGGCGTCCAAAGAAAAGGCCATCCGGTTTTCCGGATGGCCTTTTTTGAAGCAAACGAAAATTACTTCTTCTTCGCTGGTTTTTTGTTGCCTTCCAATGCGGCTTGGGCGGCGGCCAATCGCGCCACGGGGACGCGGAAGGGCGAGCAGCTCACGTAATTCAAGCCAATGCGATGACAGAATTTCACACTGTCGGGATCGCCGCCGTGTTCGCCGCAGATGCCGAGCTTGATGTCGGGGCGCGTTTTGCGGCCAAGCTCGACCGCCATTTGCATCAGCTTGCCGACGCCAGCCTGGTCGAGCGTGGCGAACGGGTTCTTCTTGAAGATTTCGTTCTCGACATACGCCTGGAGGAACGAGCCCATGTCGTCGCGGCTGATGCCCAGCGTGGTTTGCGTGAGGTCGTTGGTGCCGAAACTGAAGAACTGCGCGGTTTCGGCGATCTGGTCCGCGGTGAGCGCTCCGCGCGGCACTTCAATCATGGTGCCGACCATGTAATCAATCTTCATCTTCTTCTCGGCCATGACTTCCCGCGCGACGCGATGGACGATTTCGACCTGCAAGTCCAACTCTTTCTTAAAACAGACGAGCGGAATCATGATCTCCGGTTTGACCTTGATCTTTTCCTTCATCACGTTGGCGGCGGCTTCAAAAACGGCGCGCGCCTGCATCTCGGTGATTTCCGGATAAGCGATGCCCAAACGGCAGCCGCGATGTCCCAGCATCGGGTTGAATTCGTGCAATTGCTCGACGCGCTTGGCGATGGTTTCGCGGCTGACGCCGAGCTTTGACGCGAGATCGGCCTGCGATTTTTCGTCGTGCGGCAAAAATTCGTGCAACGGCGGATCGAGGAAGCGGATGGTGGCTGGAAAACCATTGAGCGCCTTGAAGATGCCGGTGAAATCTTCGCGTTGATACGGAAGCAATTTGGCCAGCGCTTTTTTGCGGTCCGCGGTGTTCTCCGCGATGATCATTTCGCGCATGGAATCGATGCGATTGCCTTCGAAGAACATGTGTTCGGTGCGGGTGAGGCCGATGCCAGTCGCGCCAAAGGCGACCGCGTTCTCGGTCTGTTCCGGCGTATCGGCATTGGTGCGGACGTGCAGGCGCGTGACCTTCGAGCACCATTGCATCAATTTCTGGAAGTTCTTGAACTTCTCGGTGGTCTGCGCCGTTTTATCGCCATGGAGCAACCCGGCTATGATTTCCGACGGAGCAGTTTTGATCGCGCCGCCATAAACCGTGCCGGTCGTGCCATCAATCGAGATGTCATCGCCTTCGGAAAAAGTCTGGCCCGAAGCTTTGACCGTCTTTGCGCCGTAATCAATCTCCAACGCGCTCGCGCCGCAGACGCAAACCTTGCCCATCTGCCGCGCAACCAGCGCCGCGTGCGAGCTGACGCCGCCTTTGGCCGTCAGAATGCCTTCGGCGGCGATCATGCCGCGAAGGTCTTCGGGAGAAGTTTCGTTGCGGACCAGCAAAACCTTTTCGCCGCGTTTTTCGGCTTCAACGGCGCGGTCGGCATTCAAGTACAATTTGCCGGAAGCAGCGCCGGGCCCGGCGGGAAGGCCGGTCGCGATGGGTTTGGCTTTCTTGACTTCATTGAGGTCGAAGACCGGAGCGAGCAATTGATCGAGCTGGTCGGCGGGATTGCGCATGATGGCGGTTTCCCAATTGATCAATCCTTCCTTGACCATGTCCATGGAGAACTTGAGCGCGGCCATGGCGGTGCGCTTGCCGTTGCGCGTCTGGAGCATGAACAATTTGCGGTCCTGGATGGTGAATTCGATGTCCTGCACGTCCTTGAAATGCTTTTCAAGAATGGAGCGGACGCGCATGAGTTCGGCGAACGCATCGGGCATCTCGTTCTTCAACTTGGCGACCGGTTGCGGTGTGCGCACGCCGGCAACGACGTCTTCGCCCTGGGCGTTGATCA
>DASRBR010000638.1:0-8991 GCA_035653495.1 Verrucomicrobiia bacterium | reverse complement strand
AATCCGTCGGGCGTTACATAAATGCGCGACCAGACAATTTCCCCCGGCTTTGAAATCCCGCGCAACGTGCTTCCGCCTTTCGGAAAATACATCGGCGGCTGGCGAAAACCTTCCGCGCCCTTCCATCCGCCGATGAAATGCTCGGGCGGCGCGGAACCGCTGATCTCGAATACCCACACGTAATCTTTCACTGTGCCCGAACGGTCCCAATCGCCCCAGCGCACATCGTGCAATGTGTTCTCGACCGGCTGTCGCAACGCCTTCTGGACGCGATAAGTCATCAACGCGTCCAGTCCCGCGCATTCGTCCACTTCATTGAAATGCGGCACTGGCTCGTTCGCGAACAGGACGCGCTTGCCGTCGCGCGATCTCACGGGCGGACGGTCGGTATTATTCAGCGTGCCTTCCACCAAATCGCTTGCCGGCAGCAAATCCTTCAATCCCTGCTGATATTGGATGCCGATGCAATCGCAGCCGAAATCATCGGCGATGCGCACGGCGGCGATATACATTTTGCATTGCCAAAGAATCTGCTGCTCCGTGAGGTCAGTGGCGTCATTGCGGCCGGTGTGAAACTTCATTCCCTTTTTCGCGAACCACGCGCGCACGGCCTTCGCCTCGGCATCGCTCGTCTGCGTCGTTTCATAAAACAACGCCGACTGGCTTAGGCGTTCCTTGAAAACGCCCGTGCCATTCAATAATTCCTCGGGAATCATCGCGTTGAACATCCCCATGCAACCTTCGTCGAGAACGCCCATGATGGCCTTGTTCGCCCGCAATTCGGCCGCCAGCTTTTGGCCGAGCCGCGCTGACGGTCCGTTCAACTTCGCCTTGGCAAACGATTGGACATGCGGCGTGGCATGTGCGCATTTTCCGGTCGCGAGCCATTGGCGAAGTTTTCCCAGAAAATATTCGTCGGTGAAATCCTCGCTCCATAAGGTCGAATATTTCACCCCGGCGCGTGTGAGCGAGCCATTGAGGTTCAGCATCCCGACCAATCCCGGCCATTGGCCCGACCAATTCGCCACCGTCAAGACGGGCCCGCGGTGCGTCGTCAACCCGGCGAGCACATGATGTGAATATTGCCATACCGCCTCGGCGACGATGAGTGGCGCATCGGCATGAATGTTTTTGAACACCTCCAATCCTTCGCGTTGCGACGCGATGAACCCATGTTTTTCGTAAGCTTTGTAAGGATGCGCGCGCAACACCTGCCAGCCTTGCGCCGCGAACGCATCTTTCAAGCTGCGCTCCATCGCGGCCTGTGCGGGCCAGCAAACCTGGTTGGCGGAGAGACGCAAATCACCGCTGGCGATCAGTTGGACCTGTCGTGTATTCAGTTTGGGCCGTTTCATTTCGAGTTCCTTTTCATCAGGGATGCGCATCGTGCTTGAATGAGCGTCATTACGTTTTGTGGCTTATTCATCGGCTGCTTTACAGTTTCACCATCTTCGCCCCTTTCTGTCCACTAAATCGGAGGAGCCACACAGTTTAAAATTTTTCCGCAATGTGAAAACGTTCTCCCTCTTCTGTGGCGAGAGGGACGGGTGAGGGCAAGCAATCATTTTACCTGCTAAGGCGTGTCCAAACAGCCAGAAACAACAAGGCAGGAACTGAATGCGTTTCACGTAATGCATTGCCAACGCGACGTAAAAGCGTAAATCTTGACGCGGGCTATGTTCACGATCATTGGTGCCGATCAAAAACGTTACGGGCCGGTCAGCGAGGATGAAATCCGGCAATGGATCCGCGATGGGCGCGCGGACGCACGCACGCTGGCCTTGCGCGAAGGAACGACGGACTGGAAACCGCTGGCGACTTTTCCGGAGTTCGCCGCTGATTTTCCCAGCGCGCCAATGTCGGCAGCACAACCGCCGCCGTTACCCGGCCAGGGATCCACAGCCACGCCGGAAGAGCTTTTGTCGCAGGACTATGACCTCGACATTTTCGGTTGCATCTCGCGGGCATGGAATTTGGCTTCAAACAACGCCGGCCCAGTGATTGGCATCACCTTGCTGGTATTGTTGGGATTGGGGGTCGTGGGCCCGATCGTTGGATTGATTTCTTATCCTGTGACGAACATCAGCCAGCAACTGAATCCATCGACTCCTCCTTCGGTGGATAACATAATAAATCAAATGACTGAACAACTTAAGACTGAATTTACGCCCCTCGGAATTTCATTGATGTTTCTTAGTTCACTTATAATTGGGCCATTTCAAGGCATCTTCATGGGCGGATTGTATAGATATTACCTGAAATTGATCCGCGGCCAGAAGGCCGAAATCGGCGATGCCTTTTCCGGGTTCACGCAGTCATTTTCTACTTTGGCGATGGCCGGATTCATGTTGAACCTTCTCCTCTGGATTGGATTCGCGTTCTTGGTCATTCCTGCCATTTATTTTGCGGTCGCGCTGTTGTTCATGGTGCCTTTGGTGGCGGACAAGGGAATGGCATGGTCGGAGGCGATGAAGCTGAGCATGAAAATGGTCAACAAACATTGGTTCGTGGTGTTGGGATTATTATTGGTTGCAAGTCTGGTGAAGATTGCAGGACTTGTCGTTTGTTGCATCGGGATTCTTTTCACAATTCCGGTCTGCTGGATCGCCTTGATGTACGCGTATGAAGATATTTTCTGCCGGAAAGCGCGTTAAACGCAGCGCCGCGATGAATTGTTTGTTGGTGAACCAGTTTGCCACGCCCGGCCTGGGCTCGCTGATGGGCCGCCGCTATGTGGAAGGCGCGTTGCAACTGGCGCTTGCCGTTGGTGGTTTTGTCCTGGTGATCTGGGCCTACATCCAATGGTTTTGGGGCATGTTCCGGAACGTGGGCGGTGCGGATTCGATCACCTGGCCGTTCCCGGCTTACGGAAAAGTCGGCGCAATCATGTTTGCCGCCTCCTGGTGTCTGGCGTGGGTGACGAGCATCAGCCTTTTGCGCGCAGCCCGTAAAACCCAGCAGGATGAAATGCAATCGAAGCTGCCGCCAAAAATTTTGCCGCCGAAAATAAAGCGCGATTGAATCGGGAATATCGCCACTCACGCTGGCGTTTTAAATTGGGCCATGCAACCTTTGGACTAAGTCGTGAGCAACAATCCGTTAATTATTATCGAAAGCCGATTTTAATGTCCAACGACGCGCAATCACTTTTCAAAAAACATTTCGGCTCGCCCGCGACGTATCTCGTCCGCGCTCCGGGCCGGCTTGAACTGCTGGGCAATCACACCGATTACAACGAAGGCCTCGTGCTCTCGCTGGCCGTGGACAAATATGTCCAAATCGCTTCCTCGCCGCGCACGGATGGCAAGATAGAGCTGATTTCGTCCGCATTTTCGCAGCCGGAAATTTTTTGGGCCGACCAGATCAAAAAAAATCCGGCGGCGAACTGGGCCAATTATATCAAGGGGGTGCTCGACCAGCTTCGACAGCGACGCATCCATTTCAGCGGGTTCAACGCCGCCATCGAAGGCAGCATTCCAATGGGCGCCGGCATGAGCAGTTCTGCGGCATTGGAAGTCGCGACGGCGCTTACTATCCGCCAGCTTTGTCCCTACAGCCTTTCCGAAACGGGCATCAATCAACCGCCCAAACGCGATGGCCGCGGACAATTGCCGCCATTGACGCGCGTTGAAAAAATGGAGACCGCAAAGCTTTGCCGCGCCGCGGAAAGCGATTTTGTCGGCGTGCGCGTGGGCCTGCTCGACCAGATTTCATCGCTCTACGGCAAGGCGTGGCATGTGATGGAAATTGATTTCCGGGCGCTGACCGTCGAGTTGGCGCCGATCACCGGCGAGGCCATCATCGTTTGCAATTCCGGCGTGAAACATGCGCTGGTCGAAGGCACGTATAACGAACTGCGCCGGCTTTGCGAATCCGCCGCGCAAAAGCTCGGCTTCAAATCGTTGCGCTCGGCGGACCCGAAGATGGTCGCGGCAAACAAGGACAAGTTGACCCAGCGCGAATACGAATGCGCGCATCACATCACCACCGAAATCCAACGCGTTGCGCTCGGCGCGAAGGCGTTGCGGGAAAACGACCACGTGCAATTCGGCCAGTACATGTTCCAGAGCCACGAAAGCTCGCGCGATTTTCTCAAGAACAGCGTGCCGGAATTGGACCTGCTCGTGGAACTGGCCCGCGCCCATCCCGGCTGCCTTGGCGCACGCTTGACCGGCGGCGGTTTCGGCGGAGCGACCATCAACCTCGTTGCGCATCATCAGGCCGAAGATTTCATGGCCAAAATCGCCAAGCAATACGGCGAACGCACCGGCCACAAAATGCAACCCATCCTCTGCCAGATCGTGGATGGAGCGGCGTGATAAAGTTTAAAGTTTGAAGTTTAAAGTTGCTAGGCAGCGAACATGTTTTGCCCGTTGTAAAAAGCTGGAGCTGTCGCGACAAAGTTTTATTTGGAGTGCGCGGACATGTCCGCGCTTTGGAACGGGCGACATGTCGCCCGGAAGAAAAGCGGTGTCATGCCACCGCACTCCAAAATCGCTGCGCGGTTGCATTTCGAATCTTAAACTTTAAACCTTAAACTTGAAACTGTGCGTGCGGTTTGTCAGCGTTACTCTGACAAGATAATCAGCCCGGTTCCGATTTCCGAAAAATATCCTTTTGCCATGCTGGCTACATGGCAAAGGCAGTCAGCACACTGGTAAGCATCAAATTGTTGATCGCAGCGGACCGCGCGGCGGATTATTGGCATCGGTTCCATGACCGCGACACCGCGGCCCAAATCAATTCCCGCTCCGTGGAAACGGACGCAGCTTCACCTGCGTTGACGCCCCGAATCATTCCCACCAATTTCGCCGACCAACCCGGCGCAACCCTCATCCCCACAGAACAACCATGAAGAAACGTTCACGCCGCTTTTGGAATTTGATCGCCGTCACCGTTGCCATCGCCGGCCTTGTTTGCGCAGCGGTGGCTTATTATTTCACCCGGCCCGTCACCGCCGACATCAGCCATGCGCAATTCGAATTGCTTCTGAACGGCAAGCTCATCCATCAGGGCCATATCATCCCGACGCCTTATGCCGGTATTTTTCATGTGCTGGGGACCTGGCAGACCAACGGCAAGGAACAACCGTTCAGCATCACCACGCAGTTGGACCCAGACCAGCTCAAGCAACTGGCCGCAACGCCGAGAGTGGTCATTGAATTGCCCGGCGGCGGGATGCGCGATCAATGGGTGAACGTCCTTTCAGCGCTGGTGCTCGTCGGTTTGGTGGTGGGGTTGGTCGCCTTTCAAACCGGCATGGGCCGCGGCCAGCACAGCCGCGTCCGCCAACGGCCCGGCGTGCGCTTCAGCGACGTCGCGGGCGTGGAAGAGGCCAAGACTGAAGTCCAGGAAGTCGTGGATTTTCTGCGCAATCCCGCCAAGTACCGCAAACTGGGCGGACATTTGCCCAAAGGCATCCTGCTTGTCGGCCCTCCCGGCACCGGGAAAACGATGCTGGCCAAGGCGATTGCCGGGGAAGCGAACGCCAATTTTTTCAGCGCGCATGGAAGCGATTTCAACGAAGTGTTTGTGGGCGTCGGCGCGAAGCGCGTGCGCAGCCTTTTCAAGCAGGCGGCAAAACACAAGCCGGCGATCATTTTCATTGATGAAATCGATTGCCTTGGAAAAAACCGCAAGCTCGACACGAACAGCGAATTGCAGCAGACGAACAACGCGTTGCTCGCCGCGATGGACGGCTTTGAAAGCAGCGAAGGCATCGTGGTCATCGCCGCGACGAACCGTCCGGAAGATTTGGATGAAGCATTGCTGCGCCCGGGCCGTTTCGACCGCAAAGTGCAGGTGCCCTATCCCGATGTGAAGGGCCGCCGCGCGATTTTGCAAGCGCATGCATGGCAAAAACCGATCGCGGACGAATCGGCCTTGGAAGTCATCGCGCAAACGACGCCGGGATTGTCCGGCGCGGATTTGGCGAACATTCTCAACGAAGCGGCCATTCTTTGCGCGCAGCAGAATCGCGAGCAGATTTTTCTGGCCGATCTGGAAGCGTCGCGCGACAAGGTGCGTTTCGGCAAGGAACGCAAATCGATGGTGCTGACGCAAAAGGAGCGCGAACTGATCGCGTATCATGAAGCCGGGCACGCGCTCATCAATCTGAAGAAACCGTTGCTGCCGCCGTTATACAAGGTGAGCATCGTGCCACGCGGCGCGGCGCTGGGCACGACCACGCTGATGCCCAAGGAAGACCAGAACATTCACAGTCGCGATTTGTTGCTGCAGCAATTGACCGTGCTGATGGGCGGGCGCGCGGCTGAAAAAACATTTTTGGGCGCAACGACGAACGGTGCGAGCGGTGATTTGGAATCGGCGCGCCAACTCGCGCGCAAAATGGTGCTTGAATGGGGCATGGGCGAAAAGCTTTATTACGAACCGCAGCAACGCGAAGCGGAAATCGAAATCAACCGGCTCCTTGCCGCCGCCGACGCCGAGGCGCTCGCCATAATCGCGGAGCAAAAGCAGGACGCCGAGCGGCTCGCGCAGGCGTTGTTGGTTCAGGAAACGCTCACGCGCGAAGAAGTATTGGAATTATTGGCGGCGTGAGCGCGAAAAGGTAACCGCTCTTTTGCGAGGAAATTTTTTCCCGCGCAACACACGCATCACGCCCTCGTGAGATCCGGTTGCCCGGATTTCACGCCCTCTTCACACGTTCCTGCCGGCAAATAGGCCCGCAAGGAACAAAATCACGCAGATCGCGATGAAGATGAAGAAGAGAGTCTTGGCGATGCCAGCGGCCGCGCCAGCTATTCCCCCAAATCCAAATAGCGCCGCAATAATGGCTATGATCAGAAAAATGGCTGCCCACCTTAACATAGTATTTGCCTTTCCAAGTTTGTGGCATCGCCCGGAGATTATCGCCGGCTGATACCAAAAAAAGGTAGGCCACAATTTTGCAATTTGCGCTGGGGTGTTGAGCCCAGAAATGCCGCTTTTTTATCGAACACGGCAAGGGGCGTTGCCATCCAATTCACTTTGGGTGTTTGGGCCCTTGGGTATTTGGGTGTTTTTTTTACAGTTCCCGTATCCAAATATTACGATAATGCACCGGGTTGCCGTGGTCCTGTAATTCCAGCGATGCCTTGCCATGCGCTTTGTAAGTCGGACGGTCGCTCATCGTATCGCCTTTGATGGTCACGTGGTCCTGGACGAGCACGCCGTTTTGCAAAACGGTCACGGTGCCCGGTTGGGTGAGCTTGCCATCATCAGCAAACTTAGGCGCATGATAAATGATATCGTACGTCTGCCATTCGCCCGGCCCGCGGCAGGCGTTCACGAGCGGCGGATATTGATGGTAAACGGCGCCGGCCTGGCCGTCGTAATAGGTTTTGTTTTTGAATGAATCCAGCACCTGAATTTCATAACGGCCCTGCAAAAAAACACCGCTGTTGCCGCGGCCCTGGCTGTCGCCCACGACCACTTCAGGCGTAGCCCATTCGATGTGCAACTGGCAATCACCAAACTTGCGTTTCGTATGGAGGTAACCTGACTTGGGCAAGACCGTGAGCACGCCGTTGGTGACCGTCCAGCGCGGCGCTCTGCCATCGCTGCCTGCCCATTCGGACAAATCTTTTCCGTCAAACAAAATGATCGCGTCGGAAGGCGGCGGTCCGGCGAGAATGCCGCGCGGTTCGCCATCTGCGCCGCGAACGGGCGGTGCGGGATAGTCGGCGGTTTTTTTGGGCGCGATACATTTTTGTTCAGCGGCATGATGCATCAAGTGGCTCGCGCCATGCCAAAGTTCCGTATACGACTGCGAATGGGCGGGCAGCGCCGTTGAACTGCAAAGCGCGAGAAACAGAACGATGTTTCGCGCCAGCTTCGGAGTGGTTTTAAAATTTTTCGTGGTCATGCGTTTCCAATCTTTCAAATGAATTCCGAGAAGCGAACAACAAAGCATCGCGAACGGCAATGCGAAAAACTTTTCTTTCCCGCACCGCAGATTCATGGCTTGCTTGAGAAACATGGCCAAACCAACGATTTTGGAAGTGAGCGGCCTTTCAATCCAACGCGAAGGCACGCGTATCTTGAGAGATGTCTCATGGCGCGTCGAACGCGGGCAGCATTGGGTGATTCTTGGCGCGAACGGATCGGGCAAAACTTCGTTGCTAAGCGCATTGACCGGTTATTTCATGCCGACAGCGGGAGAAATCGTCGTGCTCGGAAGGCGTTTTGGCAGCGCGGATTGGCGTGAATTGCGGCAACATATCGGGCTGGTCAGTTCCTCCATCCGGCAGATGATGGCCGATGCCGAGCCCGCTTTGGAAACCGTGGTGAGCGGCAAGTTTGCGATGATTGATTTTTGGGGACGCATCAATCGCGCCGACCGCGCGCGGGCCATGCAATTATTGCGGCAAATCGAATGCGCGCATCTCGCCCAACGGCCGTGGCTGGTGCTTTCGCAAGGCGAACGCCAGCGCGTGCTCATCGGCCGCGCGTTGATGGGCGATCCGCAACTGCTCATTCTCGACGAGCCTTGCGCCGGGCTTGATCCCGCCGCGCGCGAGCATTTTCTTCAATTCCTGCAACGCCTTGGCTCGCGCAAAGGCGCGCCGACGCTCGTGCTCGTCACGCATCATGTCGAGGAAATCATGCCGGTGTTTTCGCACGTGTTGATTTTGGAATCGGGGCGCGTTCTGGCGTCTGGAAAAAAATCATCCGTGTTGAACGCGGGCAATCTTTCCCGCGCATTTCACGCCCGCATCAAGCTGAAGCAAAAGGCCGGAAGGCACGCTTTGTCAGTCACGCGGTCCTCACGCCGCATAATTTGAGCAGCGCGTCGCGCTCCTCGGCAAACAAGACGATACGCTCAATTTCGCGGGCGATCTTGATCAATCCCCGGAACCGCTCGGGTTTCCTGAAGAATGCGTCCGCGCCAAGGCGTTCGGCCTCGCGCCGGTGTTCCGGCAATGGCGCATCAGTCAGGACGATCTTCAACGGCACTTGAAAGCCCTCGGTCCCCATCGTGGCCAGGAG
>DASRBR010000637.1:0-8588 GCA_035653495.1 Verrucomicrobiia bacterium | reverse complement strand
TTTGCCGTTTTCAGGCACGCCGATCTTGCCAATGGCTTCCGAGATGAAACGCACTGGGTAATCACGTATCAGGGACTCGGCGAAGTTTTCCAAACCGCGCGGGGTCATACTCAAAGACTGGATGAACCAAAGCAGTTCCTTGAAGCGTTCGGGGGCGCACAGAGCGCCGGCGCTAATTGCGTTGGCTTCCATCCATTCAAGCTTGCCGCAAACAAGGTCCGCGTGGATCATGGCTGGCCTTTCTCATTTTGTTCGCGTTCCAATTCCGCCAGCGCCTCACGTTCCAATTCGAGCGATTCAAGCGCGCGGGCCGGGCTGATGTTCGCGCCCGGCGCGGTCGTGCCCAGGATGGCCGCGACTTTCGCGGCCTGCTTGCGCTGGCGCGTTTCCTCGCCCTGTTTGCGCTGATGCTCTTCCTTGTCGGCGATGATTTGCGCGCCGGACTGCAGATCGGCGGGAGAATGTTCGGCGTCGCGTATGACGTGCGCGGTGAAAAGGTTTTTGACGTTCCCGATCTGGCCCAGAGCGCCGGTGACGTGTTCGCGCCTGGCGCGGTTGACTTTGGCGATCTCTTCGGGCGTGGCGGTGGTCCGCAAGGTAAGGGCGCGTTCGACTTTCATAAGCTGGCGCGTTTCCGGGTGCTCGATATAGATGAAATCAGGAATGTCATAATTGACGCGGACGGCGACGCGACGGCCCACCAGCGGGCCTGTAACGCCGTTGAAGTAAAAATGCGTTTCATCCTTGTTGAAACGGATCGCGATACCTTTGGCCGGGACTTCCTTGTCAGGTAGACTGTGTGTGAGCATCAGCGCCTCGATCTCCAGGGGAAGTTTGCGCAACGGCTTTTCGGAAACGGCGGCGGCCCACAAATCATGGGGCGAAAGTCCGCGATGCCTTTTGCCGTTCACGGGACGGTGTTTGATTTCCTCAAAGATGGCTTCGTAATTTTTTCGCAGCGCGGAAATGTGCAAGTATTCGTTGCCGGGATGTTCCTTGCCGATCTTTACGCGGCGGTCGAAGTCCTGCATCGCTTTGGATTGTTCGTTGCGCTGATTGAAACCGGCGAATCCAGGTAAACGGCTGGCAGATTTTTGCAATTCATAAAAGGAGCGTTCAACGGTTTTGGCCTGGGGCGAGCGGGCCTGCTTGATCGATAGCCGAAAAGCGGGATCACGCAAACCAAGGTCCATCTGGCGGGCGCGTTGTATCAGTTCATCGGGCGCGGCCTCGAAACGGAACATTGTTTGCAAGGCGGCGTCCAGTTCGCGGAAATCGGTATGGTGTTGAATGCCGCGTTGCCCTGAGATTTTTCGCGCCGCGAACACGCCGCGTTCGGTGAGTAATTCCAAGTGGGGCAAGCCAACGTGGGTAAAGACCAGGTGAAGCTCTTTAAGAATTGTCCGCGCGGTGGGAGGGCCGTAATACATGAAGAAAGGCAGCGGGTAACTGGAAAACTCATCCTCGGTGAATAGCAACTGCGCCTGGCCGGAAATGACTTGCCCGTCAACCTGGTCCCAGGACAGTTCGTTGGTGGTCATGTCGTCAATGACGAACCTGTCGCCGGGCTCGGTGTCCCACTGGCAATGATGGGTGGGCGCGATCTTGCGGACTTCGTGAGCGCCTTTCGTGGACGCGACTTGCAGCGCGTTAGGTGTAAGGCGCCGGCGCGCGGCGGCCGTCAGCCGGCCGGCCGCGTAACGTTTGGCGCATTCCGGGCAGATTTCCTTTTTCTCGGAAAGGAACTTGATCGCCAGATCCAAATTGCCTTTACGGCCGCGTTCGCCGCGCAGCCGGGCGGCGTGTGCCGTTATCAACGCATCGCATTGCGCGTGTTTGTAACCGGCGCGGGAATTATTGGCGCGGAGATCGGGGGGCAGAACGTGCGGACGCCCCAATGAAAGCCATTGCTTGTATTTACGGTTGAAGATGCGGCGCAGTGAGTAGAACGGATCGCCGCCACGATTGAGAGCGCAGAGGCCGGGGACATTGGTATGCAGCCATTGAATGAGGCGCTGCTTGCAACCGGATTGTTGGCCGTCGCGATCCGCTGTCTCCATGTGACGGAAGGCGGCGGCGAATAAACAGCGACGGTCGAGACTTGAGGGCGCGTATTTGTCCTGGATGTCCGAAAGAGCTTCCGTGAGTTCTTTCGAGATTTCCGACTCCGGCGTCGTGGACGCGGTGGACGGTGACAAAGTGGACGCCGATTTGAAATCAGCATCATCCAAAAACAATTCGGGGCGTATCCACTGCTTGAAACCGTTGTCGCGTTTTGTGGCACGGTCGAGGATGTAACGCAACTTGTCCGCGTCAAGTTCGCGGTTGAAATGCTGGCGATACTGCGCTTGCGCAAAAGCGATGAGGTCCGGGCCGGATAACTGATGCTGGCGCGCCAGAGCGGGAGAGAGCGCGGCGCAAAGTTTTTTGGCGCGTTCGCGGATGGGCTGCGAAAGAGCGGTCCACGGAACGGGCGGCTGCCACGGCGACGGCGGATCGGAGAGGAGTGCGTCAACGGTTTTCACGCCGCGTTCGCGCGCCATGGCTGCAAGTTCATCGCGGATACCCTGTGGCAAGGTATCGAGCGCAAATGTTTTGGCGGCTTGACCGCGCACGGACTTTTCACCCGATGCCACGACGCCCGCGAGACGCATCCGGACGGCGGCGGCGGTGATGCCCAGGGCGGCGGCGATTTGCGCGGCGGTGTAGGATGGCGGTTGATTTTTCAAGGTTTTTTGTGCGGGGAAAGGAGTTTCAACCGGGCAATGGTGTCGTGGATCAATTCGGCGTGGACACAAGTCCGATGGCTTCGACCATTTGTGAGAACGCATCCGTGCCGATTATGTCGCGCCGCTCGTAGCCTTGCGCCGAGTGAATGCAGCGGAAAACTTCCTCGCCCTCACAAAAAAACCAGATCGAGGCGAAGGTTAAAAGGTGGACTTGCTCCAGGTGCGCGTGAATGCAGTGCGCGGCCCGGCGCGAATCCGACACGCGAAAAAGCAAAAGGCACTTGTTCAGGAAACCGGCTTGGCCGCTCCCGTTTATCTGGATGCCGTCACGGGCCAGCGCCATTCGCGCGGACGCCATGAGCAGGTTTGCGCCAATGATGTTCAGATCGGGAAAGCCTTGCAAATCGCGGGGCACGGAGAGCAGGACGAAAACGGAGTCTGGTTTTTCGGCGTTGTTATCCATTTTCTGCTTCCATTAAAAATTCCCCACGTTGAGTGAGCCGTTGTTGATGGCGCGGCCATGGTTGGCGAGCGCCTGGTTGATGGCCTGGATTGTGCGCGCGTGTTCCTGTAGGAGCGCATTGATCTGTTGCTGGTTCGCCGTCAAGCCGCCTACGTTTTGCGCGGCGGCTTTGATGCCTTCGTAAATCTTGGTCTGCAAATCGCGGATGGCTTCGAGGTGTGAAGTGGCTTCTGGCAAACCGGCTGCCGCGTCTTTGGCGATGGCTGGCAGTGTTTTCCAGAAATCAGCCTGCTTGTGCAATGCGTCAACCACTCCGCGAACGGCGTCGTCTGACTGCAAATTCTGCGAAGCGTTCTTAAGCTCGTTGTCGAGTTGCTGCCACATGGCCCAGAGTTTCTGCCATTCGGCGCGCGAGTCTTCCAAAGCCTTTTGTTCGGTCGTGAAACGGGCCTCTTCATCCTTGCTGGCCGTGAGCGCCTTGCGGGTTTTCGAAAGCAGTTCGATCAATTGCTGCAAATCGTCCTCAGCTGGTTTGATGTGTTCCCGCGTCCAGATGTCCTGTTCATCGGGGCGCACGGTTTCTTTCAACTTGATCTGTGTTTCGAGGTTCTCCACAGCCTTGTCAATTCGCGCCTGGATACCGGCGATTTGTTGCTCCAACGTGGCTTGTTCTGCGGGCGCGTTCTTGAGCTTGCCCATGCGGTCTTCTTCATTCGGCGCGAGTTTGGCGACGATGGCCTTCACTGCCTCGATCTGTGCCTGGACTGCGGCAAGTTCCTGCTGGCGGGCGGCCAGTTCCTTCTCGGCGGCGTCATGCTCGATCTGACTGCGGCGCGCGGCGGCGTCCTCGCGGATTTTGGCCTCAGCCTTCGCAACTTCTCCCGCTGGCATTCCTTGTGAACGCATCGCATCCAGGTGCGCGAGTTGTTCGGCCTCCTGGGCATCGGAAATTTTGATCAACGCAGACTGCCCTTTTTGGATGGCAGAGAGGGCATTGTCGGCGCCGGTCTTCACCCGATCCTCAGCCTCTTTGATGGAATCGAGCGCGAGCACGACTTCATTGGAGCGCTGGACAATTTCGCGCGCGGCGTCGGCATGGGCTGTAGATAGATCGCCCATGCGTTGCGCCATGAGATCGCCGAATTTGTTTAGCTCTTCGGTGGTCTGCGCAATCTCTTCGCGGATTTTAAGGAAGCCGCCGACAATCAAGGCAACTGCGCCCAGAAACGGATCGGCCAATGCCCGCAAGCCTTCCGCCACGCCTGGCATGGCTTGCTGAATCTCTCCCATGATGCGGCGCGATTCGCCAAGTTCAAGGTTCAGGCCAGTTACTTTTTTGACCTGCTCCCCAAAGCTGTCGCTCGCCTTGTCCGTGGAATGCTTTACGTCATCCAGCGCGCCTGCGACCTGCTTAGCGCCGGAAGGATCGCCGGTGGTTCCAACGTGAACGGTCAGGGATTTGTCGGCGTCAGCCATATTTATCCATTTCTGCTTCCGTTTAATAACATGCCGGTATGGTGTGATTCGAGGCCCTGCATGAAGGCTTCAAGCATCTGGCTTAGGTTGGCGATTTCTTTCCGGGAGTCGCCGATGCTTTGGGCAAACTTAAGCAGGAGAATGCCCAGTTCTGTATGGTGGGCAAGCTGGTCGTTGGTGATCTGCGCGAATTTCTGGAGGGTTTCGCGTTGTGCCTGGCTGAGCGTCTGCCCGTGGGCTTCCATTTCGCGGGCGCTGAAGTAATCGCCCAGGTCTCCAAGTGTCAGCCCGGCTCCCACAGGCGCGGGGCGGTTTTTGGTTAACAGGGTGAGCAGTTGTGTCACGGCGTCGGCGCTGGCGGTCCCTGCCTGTCCACCCTGGGCAATGCCGGCGAGCTTGACGGCCTGCTCGATCTGCCCCGGCAATGTGCGCAGCAATTTTTCGTTGTCCGCAAGGGCATCCGCGGCGCGTTTCCAGTCCGCGTCGGAAATGTTTGCCTTGGCGTAACCGCGCTGGCGTTGGAGTGAGTCGGCGTTGGCCTTGAGCGCGGCCTCGGCTGTGGCGAGGTCGTTCTGGGCGCGGGCGAGTTGCGCGCCGGTGGGATCGGAGCCTTGCGCGCGGGATGATTGAAAGCGGATGATTTCTTTCTGGCGATTTATCTCCGCCTCAAGTTCGTCGTTGCGTTGTTCCAATTGCGTAATGCGCGCCGGGGCTTCGTGTTTAAGGCGGTCGCTTAAATCAAAAGCGTTTTTGGCTGTCGAAGCCGCCTGGGCGAGATCGGGGTGCTGCTTCTCAGCCTCTTTAAGTCGTTGCTGCAATTCGTTGATATTGTCCTGGGCGAGTTTGTTGGCGCGAGCGTCGGCGTCCTGCTTTTGTTGTAATTCAGCCTGGGCGTTGCGCGCGTCGGCCTGTGCCTGGGTGATTGCGCCACTGGAAACAAGTTGCGCATTGCGGGCCTTTTCGGCCTTCATTTCGGCTGACTCTGCCTGGTTTTCCATGTTCGCGATGGCTTCGCGCGCGGCCTTCTGCCGTTCGAGGGCCGAGGCGATCTCTTCCTCGCGGGTGGCGACGTTGTTGAGCCGGTCAATGTAATCATCGAGCGCTTTGGCAGAGTCCTGCAGGGCGCTTTGGGTATCGGCAAAGCCGTCGATTG
Source organism: Verrucomicrobiia bacterium (assembly GCA_035653495.1). Classification (GTDB taxonomy): domain Bacteria; phylum Verrucomicrobiota; class Verrucomicrobiia; order Limisphaerales; family Pedosphaeraceae; genus DATAUW01. The sequence goes on along the minus strand of DASRBR010000637.1, from coordinate 2,767 downwards.
CCTGGCGGGCTTTGCTGGCAACTTCATCCAGGCGTTGAAAATAATCGCCAATCAGCTTTGCGGCTGTGGCGACGGCGAGCATTTCGCCCAATGGCCCTTCGCCCAAACCAAGCAACCCGTGGGCAAATTCTGTCAAGGCGCTTCCACCGAGGCTCATGGTGCGGACAAACTCGCGAAATTTCAGTTCCAACTCTTCCGAATGCTGGGCCGCTTTTTTTTGGGCGTCTGAGAGGTCTTCGGTTTTGGAGGTGGTCTGGCCTGCGGCGGTTTTGATGCCTTCAAGCGATGCTAGGACTTTCTTTGCCCCGGAATCGTCGCCGGTGGTGTTGACCTTTACGTCCAGTGATTTGTCGGCGTCGGCCATTGGAAATGATCGATAGTTGATGGTTGATGGTTGATGGGCTTAAAATCGGGTTTTCGAAAAGTCCGGGGTTGTCGCCCCATGGGGGCTGCGGCTCGCTGCTGGTGTCTGGGACGCGTTTTCGGGGCGCAAGCCGCTAATCGGTGGCGGCTGATTCGTCCTGGGGCGTTTTAGCGCGTTGGGCATTTGTCGCTTGGTTGAGGTTTTTTCCGGTTGTCAATTCCAGCCGGTTTGTTTGAGCATGGCCGACATTGTGCGTTTTGCCTTCAAAGCGAGTTCGTTCCGTTGCGCGTCTTTCAACGTGACGGTCGCCCTGGCGATGATGCGGCTGCCGAGTTTGACCAGGACAACGAGCGGTGGCGGCGTTTTCATGCGCAGCGGCTTGCGTGGAAACATCGGTTTGCGCCCACAACGGTCCGTCCGAGGTAACAAACCTGTGTATCCATGCCGCGAACGGCTGAGGTAACGCCAAAGGGTTGTGCGAGCCATGCCGAGTTCGCGCGCGGCCTGGACGCCCGACAAACCTTCAGCCAAAAGCTTTCCGTAAAATCTGAGGACGTGAACGCGGCGGTTGGCTTCCTCCAAGCGATAACGCTGCGAGCGGCTGAGGTTGCCGGAAAATGCGCGTGGCTGTGTTTTGCGAAGCAGGGTGAGGTTCGGTTTTTTTGGGGTGGTTGACATGGAGCGGGTCCTCCGTGAACGCCGCTCTTCACTCGGCTGGTTAAAGCGAAAGCCGGAGTCGGAAACGGTCCGCATCCGGCTGGAAACTCTTCACCTGGCGCATTCCTCTGGTTAAGCGCGCCGAGGTTGACACATTTACGAATGAATGAAAAGGACAAAGCGGAAAAAGCACGGAGTTGGCCGCACTCGCCAGGCTCCGTTTGAGCGGGTTGGATGGCGGCAACCAAAGAAGCCGCTAGTGCGCCGCCTGTTTTCGCCGCCCCGATGGATCTTCGATCCGGCATCGGCCGTTTTCCGAGGCGGCGGCAAATCTTCCGTGGTGATGCGCGGTTCAAGCTGTGGCAGTGGTTGTGATCCTCAAGCGCAGCGGCGACACGCCTTTGTTGCGCTGAGTTTCAAGCCTGACTTTTAAAAACCCATGCGCGGTTCGCGCTTTCCGCGCGAGTTGCTCGCCACGCGCGAAGCCGCGAAGATCGAGGGGGTCGTCTGAGTTGATCGCGCGAGCCTCTTGGCGTCGCCGTCGATATTTGTAAGCGGCGTTCACTTGTTAGTTATGTGGTTCCCAGGCTTCGTATAAATCTCCGGGCAGCAAGGTGCATGGCGGCGGGATTGCTTCTGAGCGCCTCGCTCTGCTGACGGATGCGTTTGGCTTCCGTCTGGCGTTCTAGCTCGCGTTGGGGTGCGAGTTTATCAAACTCGCGCTGCTTGCGAAGTTTTGAAACGGCCTGGTCGCGCGACAGGCCTGTGAACATGAGCCGGGCGATATCCGGCTCGTCGACGAGCTGCTGGCGGAAATCGGCAAACTCGCGTTCGAGTTGTTCAACGCGCGACGACAAAGAACGCCGGCTGCCGCGCTGTTTGCGCCGGACGCCACATTTCGGTTGTTGGCAAGTGTCCATGGCGCGCGCGATCAAACAGCCGTCAACGAAGGATGTCTTTTAAGGACCGAAGCGCGAGCCTCGTCCCAGTTTTCAGCGCCGCGCCCGAGCGCGAAGGCCGTCAGGGCGTCACGGATCACGTCTCTGTTTTGTTCGGAGAGTTCTTCGTCCAAGCTTGCGCCATTAGCCTGAAACGCGGCGTATGCTTCCCACGGATCGTTCACGTCGCTGAGGCCGAGCTTTGCGCCTTCATCGGCGGTGAGAACGCGAGGCGGCGAAGGTTGTTGATTGGCCAGCGCCGCAGCGCTGTAGCGACGCATTCCGCCAGCGCTGCTCATCGCGTCGGCCAACGGTCCACCGCGACGGTAGATGCTCGAGTTGTCGGGGTTGCCCGGTGCTTGGGTAGTGGTGGCGGGCAAATTGCCGTAATCGTCGGCAAGCGCGGGGCTCAAGAATTGCACCAAAGCCGGATGACGCTGGCGAACGGTTGCATCCGCCTGGGCTTCCGTCTGCCCCCCCTTCGAGCGATACAGATCCACCAGGCCAAGAAAAACCTTGTCGAGGTCCGGGAAGCCGTCGAATGACATGGTTTTCGCGCCGATGTCCATCGCGGTCGAGAGTTCCTCTGGGGTGACACTATCATTGCGGTTGTGCATTCCCAAATGCAAATTTTCGATCTGGCGCGCATCGTTGGCGTAAGGCGGAGGAATCGGGGTGGGCGCGTCTGTGGCGTTTGCCAACGCCGCGCCAAAAACGTTTCGCGCGCGGCCCAGGACGTGCGAGGAGGCGAGCTGGTCTTCCTTTGACTGCGCCTCGTAAGCCGATTTGATGGCGGCGTTTCGGGCTT
>DASRBR010000636.1:0-5419 GCA_035653495.1 Verrucomicrobiia bacterium | reverse complement strand
TGGATTTGGCTTCGTTTTTATAGGGATAAATTCAACGGTGGAGTGTTATCGACATGGCGTTCGATTGAGCGCATAACATTCAAATTCCTTAGGAAATTCGCATACTAATAGTGACTATTAGGCGTTAGCTGGACACGAGTGTGCTGCCGCGCCGCCCTGATATTTAGGGCGGAGGAGGTCTTAGCAGTCGGCCAAATCCGCCCTACCCCAAATGGTAGCTGTGCGATGTCCCTACGCCTAGGATCTAGCAACTAGCATCCAGCACTGTGCGTCCAAGTTGTAAGTACTTGAAAACCCGCTTAAAACCACTTAGACCCGCTTTAACCCGCGCAAAACACCCCCCTCCCCCCATGGGGAGTTCATGGTTTAAAGTCTGCGCCTCCGCGCGCGCTTGCGTTTGACGTAGTTTGCGGCAAGCTTTGCCACAATTGCGTTCGTTCATAAAAAGTCGGTATCCATGGGCTGTTTTGGCGGGGCTTCTTCTGGCTGCTTCGTTTCCCAAAATCAGCATCGCAGGGTTCGCCTGGGTCGCGCCGGGATTCATTCTGCTCACCGCCATCGGCAAGCCGCCGCGCCAAACCTTCCGCATCGGATACGTTGCGGGGTTGGCGAATTTTCTCGCGTCTCTCTATTGGCTGTTACTCATACCAGTGAAGGGATTTCCCATTTTGGGATGGATTGTGCTGGGCGCGTTTCTGGCGTTGGGGACGGGACTATGGGTCTGGCTGTCGTGGAAATTTTATCCCGCAAAACTCGACGGCGAAGGCGCGGGCGCTCCTTTGGAGAATCTCGGCGCGCAATTTTTTTCAGTGCCGTGGGCCAGCAGAACAATGTGGACAATTTCCTGCGCGGCGACGTGGGTCGCGGTGGAAATGGTGCAGGCGCGCATCTTCGGCGGATTTCCATGGAACCTGCTTGCCAGTTCGCAATACAAGCTCGTACCGCTGATCCAAATCGCTTCCATCACCGGCATTTATGGTGTTTCGTTTCTCGTGGGATGGACTTCCGTTTCGTTCCTCTGCGCCGGCGTTCTCATCGTCAGAAAGCCCGCATTGCGCTCGGGATGGATCGGCGAAATAATTTTGCCCGCGCTGGCAGTCATCGTTATTTATGGAACCGGCTGGCAAAAAATCATGAAACCAGCGCGGCCAAGTCCCGAAATCACGGTTGCGCTCGTTCAGCCGAGCATTCCCCAAACGCTCATCTGGGATACCAATCAAAATTCGATCCGGTTCGAGCAACTGCTTCGCCTTTCCTCGCAAGCCGTCACGAACAAACCCGACGTGATGTTTTGGCCCGAAGGGGCGATTCCCGAAATGGTGCGATATGATCCTGCAACGCACGACGCCGTGACCAGCTTCGCCCGCAAACACAAAGTTTGGATGATTGTCGGCTCCGACGATGCCGAGCCGCATCCCGGCACAGCGCCGGACGAAGAACCCGATTTTTTCAACAGCAGCTTTCTCGTCAGCCCGTCGGGAATTTTGGTCGAGCGTTATAAAAAGCGCAACCTGGTGATGTTCGGCGAATACATTCCCCTGCTCCGCTGGCTGCCGTTCCTGAAATACGTGACGCCCATCCAGGCCGGATTCACGCCGGGTGACAAAGTCGTGCCGTTTAAAATGCCGGATTTGAACGTGAACGTTTCCGTGCTCATTTGCTTTGAGGACACGTTTCCGCAACTCGTCCGCGAATATGTTTTTGATGACACCGATTTTCTCGTGAACCTGACAAACGACGGATGGTTCGGTGAGAGTTCGGCGCAATGGCAGCACGCGGTCGCTGCGCTTTTCCGGACGGTGGAAAACGGCGTTCCGTTGGTGCGCTGCTCCAACAACGGATTGACCTGCTGGATCGACTCATTCGGCCGGTTGCGCGATAAGGGCTCGACCGGTGGAGTTTATGGCAAAGGCTTCCTGATTGCGCGCATCCCGGTGCTCAATCCCAACGAAACGCGCGTCGCCACGTTTTATCGCTTGCATGGGGACGTCTTCGGCTGGGCGTGCGTGGCGCTTGCGATTTTAAGATGGGCGCAGGTTTCGATTTCAACACGGCGAACAAAATGACACCCACAACTTTCTATTTCGTAGTGATGGTGAAAGGGTAGATCGCGGTGGCGATGCGCAATTTGAAGGCGAGTCTGCTGGCGTCGAATCAATTTGAAGCGGTCAGGCGTTCCATGCAAGCCGCAGCATCTAACCCTTCATCCATGGCATCGAGAATCACATCAGTAATGGCTTCGTCAGAAATGGAAATGCGCTTGTCCTTTCGAATCGCTTCAATTAAGGCGGTCTCGTCGCCGATTCCAAAATCTCCCTCAAGCCATGCCAGCACCGCATCAATCGGCGTGAAGGATCGAATCTTCTCGAATCTTTTTTTATCTTTCGGTGAAAACATAAGAACAAAGCGCATTAGCATTAATCTTTATCGGCCATCTGAAAAAAATTACCCAACTCTGAACAATCCAAAGCGAGGACCTTGAGCCAATTCCCAGATTCGTTTTTTTCATAATTGATTCTAAATCCATCCTTCCGCATTCGCTGCTTCACAATACGAAGACGTTCGGAGGCTTCTTTGCGAACGTTCTCGAATGGCGCTGAAGCTTTCGACAAGGACAAATTATTGGCTTTTGCAAATCTTGCAACGTCCCATGCAAAGCTAAACTTCCAGTCCAATACTTTAAACCGGCAATTTTGGATTGCTGACTCGAAGCTTTGCATGAGTTCCACACGTTCCAACCGGTCTGCGACTTGATGATTTAAAATACATCGAACCTTGTGATCAGGAGTAATAATAAATTTCCAAAGACCCGGCGGCTCATTACCACCGAGACAGCCACCAGAGCCTCTCAAAACTTTATCACGCCTGTTGGCTCGTTCATGTCCAAATTTTGAGGCCATATATCACAAACGGGCACTTCCAAAGTGCCCCTTTCAAATTGTCTGCGCCAAAAATCCGCCATCCACGCGCAGTTCAATGCCAGTCACGAAACTGCTGGCTTTGTGGCTGGCCAAAAAAATCGTTGCGCCGATAAGTTCCTCGGCCTTGCCGAATCGCGCCATCGGAGTATGCCCCAAAATTTGCGCGGCGCGGGCGGTCGGCGTGCCGTCTTCGTTGTAGAGCAGGCGGCGGTTTTGTTCAGCAGGGAAAAAGCCGGGAATGAGGGCGTTGACGCGCACGCCCTTGGTCGCCCATTCGCGCGCCAAAAATTGTGTCAGGCTCATCACCGCGGCCTTCGCGGCGGAATACGCCACCACGCGCGACAACGGCACGCCGCCCGACGCGCTGCCGATATTGATGATGCTGCCGCGCCCGCGTTTGACCATCGCCGGGCCGAATTCCTGGCACGGCAACAACACACCGCCAACGAGGTTCAAATCAAAATTCGCCTGCCAATCGGCAACGGCAATCTGCTCGATTGGCCGATCGGCGGTGACGGTGGTTTTCGGGTCGTTGCCCCCGGCGGCGTTGACGAGAATCGTTGGCGCACCGAAAGCATCTTCAATCTCCTGATGCGCATTGCGGAGACTATCGCGCGACATGGCATCGACTGAGAAAAATCGCGCCTCGCCGCCGCTGGTTTTGATGCGTTGGACGCACGCTTCGCCGCGTTCTGCATTGCGTCCAAGCACGGCGACCTTCGCGCCCGCCTGCGCCAAACCTTCGGCCATCGCGCCACCCAACGCGCCCGTCGCGCCGATAACCGCGGCTGTTTCGCCTGTGAGATCAAACAAGTCCATGTATTTAAGTACCCAATTACCCAAGGAAGCTCAAAACCCCAAGATCGATTTTCGGGTACTTGCATATTTGGGTAATTGGGTGTTTCGTCATTGGGTATTTTCTTTCACTTCCCTCCGCGAGAAAGGCCCGCCAGTCCGATTGCAACCGCGATTGCGCCCGATGTCAGCATCCAGATGGATTTGTTCGTCGGCGAACCGGTAAACATGTGCGAAATGTAAGAACTTGTTGAATGCGCGGCATGATAGCCCAGCACCAGCAGCACGATGCCGCCGACCACCAGTCCAAGTGCGATGATTCGGTTCATAAACGGCGTTTCCGATGCGCCGATGATAGCCGTGATTTCAACAGAATCAACAGAATGCTCAGAATGAAAAACCACCCGTCCAAAAAATCGTGGAAACCCCAACGGGTTCTGTGAATTCTGTCAAAAACTGGAACGCGCCTTTGAGCAAACTCTTTCAATCCCTGCCGCCCAATCGCGCTTCGGCCAAATCGATATCGTGTTGGATGCGGCGCAGGGCGACGTCATTGATGACACGTTCGTTGCGCAGCCGGATGATGGTCCGGCGTTCCACGTCGAGCGCCTCCTGTTCCAGATGCGCGAATTCGCTCGAGTAGAGGCTGCGCCGTTGTTCGTCGGCCGATTCGTCGAACGATTCCAGTTGCCGGATGCGGTCTTCGTATTCGAGGCGCAGGCGGCGTAGCAATTCCTCCGGATAACGGTTGCGTTGCTCCAGTTCAGCGAGGCGCGCGATGGCGGCGAGGTTTGCCTTGAGCCGCGCATCACGTTCTTCGCGCTCGGTTTCGCCGCTGCCGGTCACGTTCAACCAGCGGATCAATAGCGGCAATGTTAGTCCCTGGAACACCAGCGTCACGAGGATGACCACGTAAGTGAAAAAAATGATGACGTTGACCATCGTGCTTTTTTCCTGCGAGGAGGAACCGTTGAGGATCGCGGCCGGCAGGGCCAGCGCCGCGGCCAAAGACACAACGCCGCGCATTCCTGCCCATGCCACGATGGCAACGGGTTGCCACGCCGGGTAAGGGTCGCGTTCGCGTAGGCTTTTGCTGAAATAACGCGGCAGATATGTCGCGGCAAAAACCCAGACGAACCGCACCACAATGGTCAGGGCGCAAATAAGCAGGGCGTCGATGCAGAGGCGGACCTTGGAGAAGGTCAGGCCCGCAAGGCCGTTCCAGACCGCGGGCAATTGCAGCCCGATGAGGATGAACACAATGCCGTTCAGGAGAAATCCGATCATTTCCCAAACCGGGCCGGCTTGCAGCCGCACGCGCGAGCCGATGATTTCCGGTGAGCGCCAGCCAATATAAAGTCCGGCGGTCACCACCGCCAACACGCCCGAGAGGCCGAGTTGATCGGCGGCAATGTAAGCGGCAAAGGCCGTCAGGATGGAAATGGTGATCTGCACGGGCGGGTCTTCGATGCGTTTTTGCGCCTGCGTTGACAGCCAGCCAATGGCAAGGCCCATCAAGATTCCGCCGACGCCAACCACGACGAATTTCCAGCTTGCCTGCGCCAGGGAAAAGGAACCGGTCACAAACGCATTGACGGCGAATTCGTAGGCGACGAGCGCGATGGCGTCGTTCACGAGGCTTTCGCCCTCGACGACAGTCACGATGCGCCTTGGTACGCACAACCGTTCCATGATGGCCGTGG
>DASRBR010000635.1:0-2662 GCA_035653495.1 Verrucomicrobiia bacterium | reverse complement strand
GGACTGGTGATCTGGAAAAACACATTGCTTCCGCCGGAAACGAACAAAAATCCGTTCGGCGGAAAATTCATCACCGCATTGTTCAAGGACAGCAACGGGACGATGTGGGTGGGCGTGCGGGGCGCGGGAATTTTTCATCACGAAAACGGAAAATATATTTTGTTGCCTGATCCATCGGCCGAACGGTTGTTGCAGGACACGCATTGCCTGCTGGTGGACCACCAAGGACGGGTTTGGATGGGCGCGGGCGACGACCGTGTGCTTTGCCGCGACGGCGAGCAATGGTTGCGCTACCGTATTCCGCATCACCTGGCGCGGCCGTACATCAGCGCGCTCGCGGAAAGCCCGGACGGAACGGTTTGGGCCGGTTCGGTGAGCGAAGGATTGTTTGAATTTAACCAGGGCAAATTTACGCCAATCAATGCCGGGAGCGGGCTGGCGGACAATGTGATTGAATCGCTGCTGATGGACAAGGAGGGAAGGCTTTGGGTGGGAACAGACGCGGGTTTGAGCCGCCTGCGCCCGAAAATTCTTTTGGCGCTGGAACAGAATGAAGGACTGGATTACGGGCCGGTGCAGGGTTTGGCGGAAGTCGCTCCGGGAATCATCTGGGCGGGCAAACCTGACGGAGGTTTGTACAAATATGACGGCAGAATGTTCAGCCGTCTCGGCGCTTCGGCGTTGCTGGGCGATGAACCGCAGGTGAACGCGTTGCTGCTGGCGCGCGATGGGAGTTGCTGGGTCGGCGGCGCGCATGGCGTGCTGCATTTCCAAGACCCAGCCAGGGAAAAGGAAGCAGGGCCGCCATCGTTAGTCGGGCAGGATGTGATTTCATTGGCACAAGACGCCGATGGCGGAATTTGGGCGGGAACGCGCGCGGGACAATTATGGTTGTCGCACTCCGGCAAATGGGCCGCGCAGAAAACTTATTGGCAGGGGCACGCCGTCACCGCGATGGTGCAGGACCGTGACGGCTGGATGTGGATCGGGACGGAAGGCGATGGGTTGCATCGCATCAAGGGGAACGCGCACATGACGTTCGACAAGAACGGCGGCGGATTGGAAAGCGATTTAATTCGGACGCTTTATCTGGATGCGGAAGGGACGCTTTGGATCGGGACGGCAGGCGGAGGTTTGAGCCGTTACATGAGCGACTACATCCGGACTTTCACTACGCGCGAAGGATTGCCTGACAACACCATTTCACAAATCCTCGAAGATGACGCGGGCAAGCTTTGGCTTGGCTGTGACCGCGGCATCGCAAGCGTGAGCAAGCATGATTTGGCCGAGCTGGCGCTGGACAAGATCCATTCGGTGTATCCGCAGGTTTATGGCCGCGCGGACGGCATGTTGTCGGAGGAATGCACGGGAGGGTTTTATCCGGCGGGTTTGAAAACGAAATCAGGCCTGCTTTGGTTTTCGACATTGAAGGGAATTGTTGTGGCCGATCCGAAACGAATTGCCGAAGGGCCTGCGCCCACGGTTTTGCTGGAGGAAGTTTTGTTGGATGGCGAACCGATTCCGTCATTTCCCGCGCCGATGCTGGCGCAATTGCCGGGCAAGAATGGATTGAATGGAATGGACGCGCGCACGTTGACGATGCCGCCGGGAAAACATCGGCTCGAGTTGCGTTACACGGGATTGAGCTTCAACGCGCCGGAACGCATCCGGTTTCGTTATAAATTGGAGCCGCTGGATGCGGACTGGGTCGAAGCGGCGGATGCGGGCACGCGGCGCACGGCTTCCTACAGCTACGTGCCGCCGGGCGAATATCGGTTCCGCGTGATCGCCTGCAACAGCGACGGCATCTGGAACGAGCATGGCGCGGGACTTTCGATGAAGGTGTTGCCGCACTTCTGGCAGACATGGTGGTTCATTGGCTGCGCTTCCTTGCTGCTGTTGATGTCCGTCGGCGGAACAGTGCGTTTCGTCGAGAAGGCGAAGATTCAAAGGCGCTTGAAACATTTGGAACAGGAACGGGTGGTGCAGCGCGAGCGGGCGCGGATCGCGCGCGATTTGCACGATGACTTGGGCTCGTCGCTGACGCGCATTTCGTTGTTGACCGGCCTGGCGCGGGCGGACAAGGAAAATCCGGCTTTGGTCGAGGCGCACTCGGTGAAGCTCGCGCAATCAGCGCTGCAAACCGTGCGCGCGTTGGAGGAAATCGTCTGGGCGGTGCGACCGGGAAGCGATTCGCTGCAAAGCCTGCTGGAATACATCGCGCATTTCGCCAATGAATTGTTTGAAGGCGACACCGCGCGCTGCCGTTTGGTGATGCCCGCGCAAGTCCCGCAACGGCCGCTGCCGCCGGAATTGCGCCACGACATTTTTTTGATCGTGAAGGAGGCGTTGACCAATGCGCTCAAGCACGCCTCGGCGCGCGAGGTGCGCGTGCAGGCGAAGTTCGCAGACGATTTGCTGGAGATTTTGGTGCAGGACGACGGGCAGGGGTTCGATCCGAACGCGCCGCGTAACAGCAGCGTTCGCAATGGGTTGGGCAACATGCGCCGTCGCGCCGAGGGTGTGGGAGGGACGCTGGACATCCAGAGCTGGCCGGGCAAGGGAACAGCGGTTTGCCTGACGGTGAAGCTGCCGGCGAGCTTTGAAGCTTGAGCGGGGACTGGAAAGTCCCCGTGACCCGCAGGCTGGAAAGCCTGCGCTA
>DASRBR010000634.1:0-3841 GCA_035653495.1 Verrucomicrobiia bacterium | reverse complement strand
TCGCCCAGCGTCAAAGACTTTAAGGAAGCTTGGTTCCGGCAGGGACGCATAGCTGAAAACGTCAGTTTTCAGCCTCCCTGTTCCGATTTTTTCCCCTAGCTGCAACCAGGTGCAACAAGGTGCAACCAGGTGCAACGCCCTGGTCGAAAACCGCATTCCGCATTTTCCTGGGAGCGCGGACAGCCTTGTCAGCGGAATAATCTTCCGCTTAAGTGAAACGAGGTGGAACCAGGTGAAACAAGCTGAAACGCCTTGTCTAATGCAAACACGAGGATGGAGGATGGCAAAATCCCCAACCCGGAACTCGGAACCGTCACTCCATCAACCATCAACAATCAACCCTCAACCATTTGTGCTGTCCGCGCCCCGAGCCTTTCGGCTTATCCGACACGATCCGACATTATCCGACACACACTAGCAAAAGTATGCGCCTGACCCCGGGCCTACCAATCCTGGTAGGGACATCGCGGTGTCCCGCATGCGGGATCCGCGGACGGCGCAGCGCGCCGTCCCTACCCACGAACCCGCGCTAAAAAAATTTCTTTTTTTTAGCCCGATTATCCGCGACAAGCCGCGACAAGGCCGGACAAGCCGCGACAAACCTCAGAGAATACCCGCGACAACCAGACGCATTCCTCGAACCCGGAGCCTTCGAGCCAGCGATGATAGAGGATAGACGATGGAGGATAGCAAAATCCCCAACCCGGAACCCGGAACTCAGAACCCGGAACCGTCGGCGCGCAACGCGCCGTTATGTCAAAGAACATCGCGAACGATAAACGTTCGCTTGTCCGCCTGGCCCGCCGTAGCTTTCGCCCAGGCGGGCCGCAGCCGTCGCTGAGGCAGACCGTCACACGCAACGAGAATAGCACGTTCCGTTTTTGATGGCAAGCACTTTTTATCAGAATTGCTGCCAATGCGAATCTGAACTTCACGGCGTTCCGCCGCTCAGCCCAGGGTGCGCGATTTTGGGAGAGATTTCCCCGAAAAATTTGCGAATTGAATCCCCTAAACGGGACAGGACGCTCTATCGCGTTGGCCAGCCCAGCGCGCTTTGAGCCCTCTCTCCCCGCAAAAGCTTTTGCGGGGAGAGAGCCGGAGAGAGGGGGCTCCTTATTTGGAATCCACTAAAATCGCGGCTATTCACAATCAGCGCCTCCTCTCCCCAGCCCTCTCCTCCGCTGCGCGGAAGAGAGGGAGTTTTGCCCTTAATTCTTTGATTATTCGTCCATATCCTTGCCAACGGGGTCCCTAGCAGGTTCATGGAGAGGGTGCGTTGCCATCCGCCACGCTTGCAATCTCCAGTTCATGGGCGAGTTCGCGGGCGATTTCATTTCTTTGCGGTCGCGATGGGTTTTGGCAGGTCCGGCATGACAGTGAACTCGACCGTTCGCAATTGCTGGATGGCAAAGGTGAAATCGGCTGTCTTGGCGTCGGCTGGAATTTCTCGGAACTCATATTGATGGTAGTAATCGCTCCATTCCGAAGACGCGGACTGATTGGTTTTAGCGCCGCCAAAGACTGCCTCCACCAATTCCATTATGCCAGCCGGAATGGCTGAATGCGTGAATTTGGCTGATGACAATTGACTCGAGATCCAGGAGTTGTTGGTGTGAGGAGCGCGGCGGCACACGCTCTCCAAAGTGACGGGGATCCCGGCAAAATTGCTGCTCCATTGGAGGATGTTGGTGCGGTTCATTTCGCCGAGCGGGACATTTTTGAAGGAGAAAAGTTCGTTCGCGCGAAATCCGGCGGTCCGCTTCAAGAAAAGTTTCAATTTCCACGTTTCGCCGGGCCAAAGACCGGGCATGAATTCAAATTGCGCGTCGCTGCCATTCCAGCCCATGCTCATACTGTGCGCAACATTGCCCGTGGCATCCGAGATATCCAGACTGTCCACCCGCCAGACTTCATTGGTGTTGCCGAGCGGTTTTATCCGCAAGTTGACCGCCGTGTAATTTCTCCCGTCCACGCGATTGGTTCCATAAGTGATTAGCGTGCTGCCATCGTCCAAGGCCTTCATGCTAGACGAGTTGTCATGTCCGGTTTCCACGGACAAGAGAGTCACTTCAATGTCCCCGACGCGCTTCGTGGCGGGAAGACTTTCCGCCGGCCAGACCGGATATTTTTTGAACAGCGGATTTGGAAAAGAAAATTGGTGGCAAAGCTGGATGTGGTCGTTTGCATCGTGATAAAAAAAATCCATGGTGATCTCCCGCTCACGGCGGGGAAAAATCGGAAAGTCAATCGGTTGAACTTGAGGAGCAAAGGGAACTGGTTGATGGAAGAACTCCCCTTCCCCGGAAGTGAAATTGCTTTCAGCGAGAAAGACCTCGTAGTACCCGCCGGAAGGCACGGCGGCGTTGTTGGTCAGACAATCAATCCAGAGGAGAAGCGCCGGCTTTGGAGTCGTGGTGGAAGTGGGGAGGACGAGCTTGCGTGGGCCAAAAATGGTCCCGAGAATGTCCCGCGCCCACAAAGGAAGCCGGCTTGCCGTTTTTGCGAATTTTGAACCGAAGACGTGGTTTGTCCCGTAGCTCACGCCAAGGACGCGGACAGAATTGCCATCGGGCAACTTGACCCAGGCGGACGCAGTCCCAGATTTCTGGCCGGCCAAAATGATGATGGCGACCAAACCCGCCAAAACCAAAATCGCCGTTGTTATGATGAGTTTATTTTTCAGGAGAATCAGAATCGAGCTTAGGTGCTATTATTTGTTTTACAAGCTGCGGTTGGCCTGTCACATGCCAGACTTGGAGATTTGGGAAACTACCCGCCCTGAATGCGCAAGCGTCCGCTTTTAAAAAATGATCGTGAAGCTTCCGTCAGGCCGCGTAACGGCCGTGGCGAAACTCCATGCGGGCACCGCACCGGCTTTGGCGCGATTTGAAACCGGATAGCCATCACCCTGGTTAAATACTTGCCATGCGACGGTTCCTCCCTTTCCCCATGATGAGCCTTCAATCCATGTCACCAGGACGCGGCCTCTGGCATTACCAACAGCTACCGGGTATTTCCCCTGCGCTTGAAGCCGCAACCCAGGAGGCACGTGCAGCCCGGTCGCCGGATCGACGCGGAAACAATAGATCATTCCCTGCGATTCGGCCGCGGCCAAAATGCCGTTTGGCGTCCATGACAAAAAGCTGCTGCTCATGGGGCATGCGGCCATTCTACAATCATGCGAAAAGACGATTTCGAAAGTTGCTCCTCGATCATTTGAGAGCAGCAGCGTCTCATTGCGCTGGGTGAGGTTCCTCGCCGCGCGATAGAATGCTAAAACGTTGCCGTTCGTGTCGGCGAAGGCCTTCATGCCGCAGCAACCGCAAGCGCCGGTCGCATTGGTGATCGCCAGCTTTTCCGGCCCGAATGTCTTTCCGTCGTCCACGGACTTCGCCACAAAAACCGCTGCTTCATCTTCCTCAGCCTTCTGCCCTGGCTTGGGCGCGTGCCACATCACGTACACATCGCCGCGATCATCCGCCGCAACCGAACCGCCTCCATCGAGACCGCGAGCCGTCGTGATGATGTTGCGTTCGGGTTCAAAAGCCGTGCCCGAATCGTTCATTCTCGTGTAAAGCATGGGCGCTTCAAGATAGCTGCGTCCCTTTGGCGCGTGACCATTCCATGCCACATGAACGCGGTCATTGCGGCCGAGGGCAAGTTGCGCTCCGCGAATCGAACCGATGGCCATGGCGCTCCCAGGTTGCGTGTTTACCGGGATGGGCGAAGTAAACCCAGTTTGGCCTGCCGGCTGGCGAACGTAGAAAATGTCCCCTGCTTCAGCTTCTCCTTTGTAATAAATCAGATGGATGGTTCCTCGCTTGTCGATGACAGCTTGCGG
>DASRBR010000633.1:0-2603 GCA_035653495.1 Verrucomicrobiia bacterium | reverse complement strand
CGAAAAATCCGGCAAGAAGATCGGCAAGCTGCAGGATGTGTTGGTGGATTTGCATTCGGGACGCGTTCTTTGCGGAATCGTTTCTGCGGGTGGTGGCGCGGCGATTGCATTTCCCGGGAAAGCTTTCTTCTCAGCTGATGAGAAAGAGGCGAAGCTCGCAATGAGCGGCTTGAATTTGGAAGCTGTTCCGCACGCGGGCAGTTCGGATGTGGAAGGAGTCATGGCTTCGTTGTCAAAATCGTACAGCTATTTTCATCAGCAGATCTGTTGGGACGCGCACGCCCAAGCCGAAGCGAGGAAATGCAGCGACCTCATCGGCTTGGACGTGCGAAACGAAGCAGGAGAATCGTTGGGGCGCGTCATCAATGTGATGGTGGATTTGCCGACTGCGCGCGTGATTTTTGTGGTGGTCAACATGGCTGGAAAAGGAACCGATTACGTCGTGCCCGCGAAAGCGTTTCAAACAGGCGCGGAAAAGGGGAGCCTAGTATTGAAGGCCGACAAGGCGAAGATTGTTTCGCTCGCGCACAGTGACGGCTTTTTCTGGTCGAACATGGCGGATGTCAATTGGTGCGCAGAAGCGTATCGAGCTTTTGGTGAACAGGCGGATTTTGACACAACGAGCAGCGCGCAAGTTTCAGCCCAGCCGGATGCACAAGCCACGGCGCAGCCAGTCAATTCTGCGCCGAAAAATGATGGAGAAATTGTCCACGACATTTTGGCGGCAATGATGCTCGACAATGTTGACAACCCCATCATCTACAAACACACCAAAATCAAACCCAACAACGGCCAGGTGATATTGACCGGTTGGGTGAAGAACGAGAATCAACGAAGCAAACTGATTGCGATTGTCTCCGGTGTCGCCGGCGCGGCAAACGTTCACGACGAGCTTCAAATCAAATAGGCCGTTCAGGGCTTATCCCGGATACTTGCCGCTGATATAATCTTCCATCTGCGCAATCGCGACGTGCTGGGCTGAGATGATCCAGTTGACAAGATCCCCGATGGAAACGATGCCCACCACGCGATCGCCGTCCAGCACCGGGAGATGTCGTATGCGATGTTCGGTCATGAGCTTCATGCATTCCTCCACTGAGGAATGCGGGTCGACCGAGATAACCGGCGAGGAAATGATTTCACGGACGGGAGTTGTCTTGGAGGATTTGCCCTTCAGGATGACCTTGCGCGTGTAATCGCGTTCCGAAACCATTCCGACCAACCGTTCTCCGTCCATCACCAGCAAAGCGCCAATGTTTTTATCGGCCATCAGGCGGATGGCATCGAACACGGTGGCCGCCGGCGATATGGACCAGAGCGTCGAGCATTTTTCATTCAATAGCGAATCAATTGTGCCGGAGATGTGCATAATGGGTTTTGTTGGGGTTATGTGGATTGACGGATTCGTCGAACTGCAGCCTTCCTATTGGCCGCGCGGGCCAAATACCGGTTCAAGCTGCTCGTTGTTCCATGCATGGTGAGCTAGTCGCTTCGGGTTGGCTAAAGTTAAGCGCAGTTCACGCCTATTGTAAAGAAAGTTTATTCCAAAAATTGCTGACGGTTGCCATTGCGGGAGCATCTTGCTTTACTGCGAGCTGTGCATTTGCAAGCGTGGATGAATTGGATTGAAAGCACGGGCTGGTGGAGTCCGTTGCTGATGGTGGGCGTGTTCGTCGCGGGCTCTTTGCTGACGGTTTGGCGGCTTGAAAGCATGTCCGCCGGCGGTTTGGAAGGAACGGTATTGGGCACGCTCATCACGCCTTACATCACGGGCATGGGCAATCTCTTCTTCGCCTTCCTCATCGCGAGGCAAAAGAGCGGCTCGGCAACCGAAGTTCTCACCAACTGTCTCGTCAATAATGTGACGAACATGACACTCGTTCTCGGCCTGCCCGCAGTCATCTGGAGCATGGACCTTTTCGCCACCAAATCCGACGGCAAGAAGTCCAAAGCCAAAGCGCCGGCCAATACTCATGAAGTGAACCGCCTTTCCTTGCTGCTCACATTGACAGCAGTGTTGTTCTTCACCGGCACGACTTGGGCACTCGGTGCCGACGGGAAAATCAGCTTCATGGACGGCGTGGTGCTCGTCGGTTTATTCTTGTTTTGGCAATCGTTTCACGTGTTTGAAGTGCTTAAGTCCAATGCCCGCCAAAACAAAAGTTTCAATTGGATGATGGCGATGGATTTGGCGTTGCTGGCAGTGGGCGGCTATTTTGTATATGCCAGCACGAAATGGCTCGTGGAATGGGCGCCACACGCCGGCAACGGTTTCATCGCGAATCATATCGGATGGTTGAGCGGGTGGATTGATGTGCTGCCAAACGCGCTTTTGGCGATTTATTACGGCTGGACCAAGCGGCCTGAAATCGTCTATACCTCGCAAGTTGGTGACGGCCACATCTGCATTCCCCTTTGCATCGGCATCTTTGCCCTCTTCAGGACGATTCACGTGCCTTCTTTCTTCACGCCGGGCGTGATTGTTTTGATTGGTGCAACCTTGCTTCACTTTTTCTTCATCGCCGCAATGGGCCGATTGCCGCGGCTGGTGGGCTTGGTGCTCGTCGCGGCTTACGGCTATTTCATTTACACGGGGCTCATCA
>DASRBR010000632.1:0-8622 GCA_035653495.1 Verrucomicrobiia bacterium | reverse complement strand
ACATTGTTTCCCGGCGTGCTGTGGAGCATGGCCGATGCAAAGGGCAAAGTCACGAAAGAGATGGTGGAGACGGCCGCGGAAGTCGCGGACGTTCCTCTGCCTGAGGAATATGTTCAGGCCATGCTCGATGGGCTGAACGAGAACAAGAAACACTACGAAGAGATCTACGGTTTGCACATTCCCAATTCGGTCCCACCGGCCTACATCTTCGATCCGGTGCTCGGCGACATGAAGTTCGACACGGTAAAGCGGCCGATGAAGCTGGCGAGTGCTCCGGCGTTGAACATTACTGGCGCGCCAAAGAACATTGAAGACGTAGCGTTCTACAGCGCGCGTCAGCTCGGGGAATTAGTGCGCACAAGGAAAGTGTCCTCAGTTGCGCTCACCGAGATGTATCTTGCGCGGCTGAAGAAGTACGATCCACTGCTCAAGTTCGTGATCACGCTCACCGAAGATCGCGCCCGCGCGCAGGCGAAAGAGGCGGATCGCGATCTTGCTGCCGGACGCTATCGCGGCCCGCTGCACGGATTGCCGTGGGGTGCGAAGGACTTGCTGGCCGTGAAAGGCTATCGAACTACCTGGGGCGCGGGCGGATTCGAGCAGCAGACCATCGACGAAGACGCCACCGTAGTGAAGCGTCTGGACAAAGCCGGCGCAGTGCTCGTCGCCAAGCTCACGCTGGGTGCGCTCGCGATGGGCGACAAGTGGTTCGGCGGCATGACGCGCAATCCGTGGAACATCGAGCAAGGTTCGAGCGGTTCCTCGGCCGGCCCGGCGTCCGCAACGGCGGCCGGGTTGGTTCCGTTCGCCATCGGTTCGGAAACGCACGGTTCCATTGTTTCGCCCTGTGAACGTTGCGGTGTCACCGGCTTGCGCCCGACTTACGGACGCGTGAGCCGCACTGGCGCAATGAGCCTGAGCGCGTCCATGGACAAGCTCGGCCCCATCGCGCGCACGGTTGAAGATTGCGCGATTGTTTTTAACGCGATTTACGGCCCGGACGGCGTTGACCAGACGCTTTACGACGCGCCGTTCAATTATGATTCGAAAGCGAAATGGCAAAAGCTGCGCATCGGTTATCTCGCGAAAGATTTCGAGAAGGAGGAGGGCTCCAGCCGCACGAATTCGTTCGCCGCATTGGATAAATTGCGTTCCATGGGCGCGAAGCTCGTGCCGGTCGAACTTCCCAAGCTGCCCGCCGGGGCGATTTCGTTCGTGCTCGATGTCGAAGCCGCCGCGGCGTTCGACGACCTCACGCGCAGTCATCGCGACGATTTAATGAAGCAGCAAAATCGTGGTTCGTGGCCGAACATTTTCCGCAAGGCGCGCTTCATTCCCGCCGTTGAATATGTCCAGGCCAATCGCGTCCGTTACCTCCTCGTGCAGGAAACCGCGCGCGCGTTGAAGGACGTTGACGTGCTTGTGTCGCCCACGTTCGCCGGCGAATGCCATCTCATCACGAACCTCACCGGCCAGCCCTGCGTGGTCGTCCCCGACGGTTTCAAGCCCGATGGCACGCCAACGGCGATATGTTTCCTTGGCAATCTGTTTCACGAGGCCGAGGCGTTGGAAGTGGCCAAGGCTTACCAGGACGCGACCGGACTTCAGCTTCAGCATCCGAAATTGGACAAAGCGCCATTTTGACACACCAGCAGTTTTCCTGATTTTGGACATAATCGTGGCGAATGCGCGTATTTCACGCCCGATGCGCGAAAAATTACCTCGGGTCCCCACCCCAGAAGCTTCGAAATGGGCGATTTTACGGGGGTTTTTGGCCTCCATTGCCTTGGCCTGCCTTATGCTGAAAGTTATTAGTATGATGGAAAAGACATCAATCCATAACGGCAATGTCGAGCGCTCGCACATGTCCGAGCCGACGAAATACATCGTGCGCTGCTGCGAATTGCGCAAGCGCCGCATGATCAAATCGGCCCCTGTGTCCGTCCGCCCGCGCATCCGCATCAACGCGCCGGCTGAAGTCCGGTGATTGCGTTTGGGTGATTGCAGGGAAAAGGAGCACTTCCCCCCAAGGAAAAAGAACAGTCTCTCGACTCATTGCCCTTCGGCGAAAAACGTCTTCTGGGTGTTAATCACCCAAAGACAACCCCTTACAAAAAGCCCCGTTTTCCGTTCAGGGCCTTCCAAAAAATGCCGCATTTGTCTTGCTTTGGCGGCATGAACCGTTTACCATTTCGTCGCAAATACGTAACCGGACATTAACAGAGAGGATATCCCAATTAGATGAATTGTGTGCATTCAGCTAAAATTCGCGTCATCGCGGTTGGAGTTGTGTTGTCCGCGCTCGCGATGAGTTTGGCGGATGCGCACGCGAGCCAGATTGATTTGGGCAACGCGGCGCCATACACCGTGTTCGGGTTGAGCAACACCATGGTCAACCTTTCCAACACCTCGGTTGATGGCAATGTCGGTGTCGGCCCCAATGGTGACCTGAAACTGGCCGCGCCCTCCGTCGTCAACGGCAACGCTTATCTCGACTTTTCGGCCACCGAAACCGCCGATACTGGCACTTTGACCGGTTCGTTAATCCGCCAATCGATGGCTGCTCCGGTCCAGACGGTCCTGGCGCTTTCGGCGTATTCCTCCGGGCTGACGCCCACGCTGACGTTGAACGCTTCGCAGGTGAACAATGGCTACACCTTCAATGGCAATGGCGGGATCAACGTGATTGACATCAATGGCAACGTGAACCTCAACAACAACAACCTGAAGTTCAACGGCGCTGCCAACGATTTGTTTTACGTCAACTTCAACGGCTCGCTGACCTTGAACGGCTCGGCGTCTATCGGGGAAAGCGGTTCGACCGGCCCGTTGTCGGTGCTGCTGAACGTGACCGGCGGCAACATCAGCGCCCATGTCGGTGATGAGGTGAACGGTATTCTCCTTGCGCCGACCGAGAACGCCGACCTGGACGGGACCTATAACGGCTACGTCATCAGCGGCGGCGTCCTGCTTGGTTTGCACGCGGGGGCAACGGTGAATCAGGTCGGTCAAGTCGCAGTGCCGGAACCTTCCACGCTGGCGCTGATCGGTGTTGCCGGGCTGACCTTGCTCTCCTTGCGCCGGCGGCAGCATTGAAATTTTCACGCGTCGCAAAGGATTCCAGCAGCCTTTCATGCACCGTTCCGCGAACGCTTTTTGCACTTCGTGGAATTTGTATCCCGAACTTTTTTCGTGCGCTTCCGGCGGGCCGCAATTACGCTTGAATCATGTCCGATGCCTACCATCAATTGCTCGATGCCACAATCCAGCATCTGGAACATTTGAAGGAAGAAGGCGCGCGATTTGTGTCCGTTTCGCCGGAGAATCTTGCGGCGTTGAAGCAGCCGACGGCGCAACGGCCAGCCAGTCCAGTTCCGCCACCAACTCAATCGCGTCCGATTGCTCCAGCGAAAATGCCCGTCGCCGCCCCGGCGATTGAAATCAAACTGCCGGCGTCCGACCCGGCCAAAGCGGCTGCCTTTGAGGATTTGCGCGCGCGGGCGATGGCCTGCGTCAAATGTCCTCACCTGGCGTCGTCCCGCAAGAATGTCGTTTTCGGCGTGGGCAACATTGAGTCGCCGTTGATGTTCGTCGGCGAAGCGCCCGGCGCGGACGAAGATGAACAAGGCGAACCGTTCGTCGGCAAGGCCGGCCAGTTGCTCACGAAGATCATCCAGGCGACGGGGCTTTCGCGCGAATCGGTTTATATCGCCAACATTTTGAAATGCCGTCCCGACACTCCCGGCCAATCCGCAGGCAATCGCAAGCCAACGCCGCAGGAGATGGAAACCTGCCTCCCGTTTTTGCACGAACAGATTGATTTGATCAAACCGAAGGTGCTGGTTGCGCTCGGCGCGACCGCCGTCGAAGGTTTGCTGGGCAAAACAATGGGCATCACCCGCCTGCGCGGCCAATGGCAGACCTATCGCAACATCCCATTGATGCCGACGTATCATCCGGCGTATCTGTTGCGCAACCAGGCCTTGAGCGAGAAACGCAGGGTTTGGGAAGACATGCTGGCGGTGATGGAAAAGCTCGGCATGGCAATCAGCGAGAAGCAAAGGAATTTTTTCCTGAAAGGATGATTGAACGCGGCAGTCACGGCGGGTTGACTTCCGGGTGGAACGGGCAACTTGCCAACTTGCCCGTTCAGGTCGGCAACCTGCCGACCTGTTCATCTTGTTTTGGGTAGGTGAAGAAGAACTGTCCGGCAAGTTGCCGGACAGAACAGGCGAGTCGCCTGTTCCACCCGAAACCAAAAGTGCCCTGATGCTTTTTATGGTTACAGTTCAATTAAACCGCATTAATCAAAAGGTTTTCGGCCCTTGCTGCGGCTGAGGACAGCCGCGCCCCGCATTTTGAGAATGGTTGTAAATATTTGTTCGCGCCTACTGCGGAATGAGACTGAAGAGAAAAATCCTGATTGCGCTGGTCATGATCGTCATTTTGGCCGTGCTTTGGCCGTTGATGCTCCATCATCGAGCAATGTCGCAGGTGGAAAAATACCGCAAACAACTTGCAGCGCAGGGAGAGAAATTGACCGTCGCCGAAATTGCGCCGCATCCCACCGCTGACGAACAGGCGTCCGCGCGCGAAGCGCTTGCAGCCATCTCCGGGCTCGGACACGCCATTTCCAATTTTCCGCCCACGATGAAAATGCTCGCGCCCGGCAGGATGTTCCTCACCTCAAAAGAGGAAAGCCTGCCCGACCCGGCATCGAGCAATCTCTGGCCGGAGCTGCAGTCGCAAATCGAACGCAACTCGCGGAAATTTGATGATCTTCGCGCCGCGTTGAAAGGCCTGGCGGGACAAGTGAACCTCGATTATAGCATGGGCGCAATGCTGCCGTTGCCGCATTTGGCCATTCAAAAAAGGGCCGCGCTCTGCCTTTGCGCCGCATCACTATTGGAGCTTCACCAAGGGCAACTCGACCAATCGTGCGAAGATTTGAAAGCGTGCCTTGCCTTGAGCCGTTTTTTGGAACATGAGCCGATCATGATCAGCCAACTTGTGCGAATGGCCGTGCTCCAGATCGCTCTCGGCCAAACATGGGAAATTTTGCAACATCCCGGCCTGCAGGACAAGCAGTTGGCCGAACTTCAATCATCCTGGGAATCCATTGACCCAATGAGCGCGGCGCAGAGCAGCCTCGAAATGGAACGGCACACGATGACGGACATGTTCAAGGCGATGCGCGAAAATGATCCAAGAAACACGAGCAACGGTCCGGGACCTCCCGTCAAGCAGCCCGGCGTCATCGACCAAGTCGGAGAGGCGCTGGCAGACCCGCACAAGGCCGCCGATGCCGCGATGGACGAGGGACGATTCTGGCTTTGGAAATGGCAATGGTCGTATGAAGAAGAACTGTGCACGATGCAAATGTTGCAAGCCGCCATCGACTCGGTGCGCCAAATGAAACGCGAGGGCGCGTTCGTTCCGGCGTTGAAGGGGTTTGACGCCGCGACGGGCAAACTTTTTAAATCGCATGCCAACGCGAGCCGGCGGTTTATGCTGACCAGCGGACCGTCCTTCAGCGAGACTTATCACAATTTTTTGCGCAAACTGCTGGTGATGGAAGCCGAACGCCGTTTGCTCGTCACCGCCATCGCTCTCAAACGCTTTCAGCTAGCGCATCAAAAATATCCGGAAGACTTGAAGGAACTGACGCCAACTTATCTCGCAGTCGTTCCTGGCGACGCCATGGATGGCAAACCGTTGCGGTATCATCGCAAGGACGACGGCACGTTCCTGCTTTATTCCGTGGGCGAAGATGGCGTGGACAATGGCGGCAATCCGGTGCCGCTTGCACCGACTTCGAAAAACATTTCGTGGACCGAGGCGTTCGACATCGTCTGGCCCATGCCGGCAACACCCGACGAAGTCGAGGCTTACAAGAAAAAAGCGCTCGAGCAATGGAACACAAAAATGCAGGCGACAAAACCAAGAGAGACGCCCCGCTCTTCGTCCGGGGCACAAGCTTCCGCGCCAGCGAACAAATAGTTTTTGGAAGGGCCGCGATTTTCTGATGAACGCTTAGGGGGAGTAGAACGGCCAAAGAAGCGGATCACGGATGAAGGTTCAAGTTCGCCAGGCTTTGGTCATAATGGAAATTCCAATGGCCACGCAATATTAAGCTATTCGCGGTGATTTGGCCGGAGGTGTCCTGAACGAATGTACCGCCACCACCCACCTTGAGCACCGCTTCAGGCGCATAAACTGTGGCAATCCAATCCACGTTCCCGCTGAAATCAATGCTGGTCAAACTGGGCAAACCGTAGATTTGCAGATTTGCGGCATAACCCGGAAAATTGCACGTGCCTTGACCGGACCAACCCAAAGCGGTGCCAGTGCCGGTGCTCTGGCCAACATAAAGAATGAGATGGCCTCCATTGGTAATCGTCACGCCCAATGAAACGGCGTTCGAACTGTTCACCCACACCGTTGCGGTCGCATTTGAAACGATCAATGGATCGGGAAGATTCGTAACCACATAATTGCCGCCGTTCAAGACGATGCTTCCGTTCGTCGCCGGTGGGAAAGAGGTGAACCAGCCATTTGTGTTCGGCGCGACAACGTCGGGCGCGACCGTGCTCAAATTGGTCTTCCAATGACCCGCTTCGATGCCGTACGTGCCAGAACCAATCCAATTGGTACCGCCCACCGAACCTCTGGGGCCAATTTCCACCAAATGGGCTAAGGTGCCCGGTCCGGTATAAGCCGTTCCATAGATATCTGCGTTGCCAATGTTCAGCGAATTTAGGATGCCATTGTAGGCGGCAATGTTTGCGTTGGCCTGGCGCACAGCGGTGCTCCACTGTCCTGTGGCGACTGAGCTCGAATCGAAGCTATCGTAAGTACAATTGTTTCCTGCAATGTCCAAGTTGGACTTGCAGAAAATGGCCAATGTGGGGAGAAAAGGAAGCGCCACTTTTAAACGGTAATAACAAACCGCATTGGTGGTTGGAACGGCAACGGAAAAATTTGAGCCGGTTGAGCTGTAGTTGGTTATCGTGCTCCAGTCCGTCAAATTTGTGGACATCAAGAGGACATATTGGGCATAGGTGTTGTAACAGTTGCTGACGGTGATTTGCGCCCAAGCTCCATTCCCGGTGAGAACCGGCGTGCTCAAGACAGGTTGCGCGGTGCAAATAAATGGCCGCGCAGCGAACGCGAACAACACGGCAATCATCGCAGCGCGACAGCGCAACAAAATTATGTTCCGGCAAAAGAATTGGATGTCTCCCATTTCGCCAACCGTCTGAGCAGCTTATGGGCCAACCCAATGGTGGATGGTTGAGGCTGAGGGAAAACCTCTCGGTGATTACGCAGGGGTCGTTCAACACTGTAGAGATTGTCGGGTGATGCGCGGACTCCGCTGCGCCGCATCGTTCGCTGCTCAGTTTTTCACGAGCGTGATGCGCACGGGACGTTTGCGGGCGCGAAGGTACTTGACGTGGCGCCGGTATTGATAAATGGCATCCCAGATCACGACGGCGAAAAACACCGCGGCGAGCGCGCCGGCGATCCACACGGCCAGGGTGAGATTGGCAGTGCCGAGTCCCTCGTTAAATCGAATCATAATATGCGTGTTGTTGGATCAAATGACGTCGCAAACTTTCAGAAACAGAAGACAGCTTTCGCCAATGAACGGTCTTGCAAGCAACGCGATGGGACTGCGTGGTTGAGTTAGTAACTCATACGGCGAAAAGCTCAAGCGAAAAAGAAAAGGCAGATTGTAGGTCTTTTGCCGACAGTGCCCCAAATAGTTGATGGATGATGGTTGAGGGTTGATGGCAAAAAAACACGACCCATTTAACTTTTTTAATCTTTTAACTTTTTAACTATCCAGCGTGCGGTCTTTTAGACGTGCCAAAGCATGGACAGCATGCTGCGGCCATCCTGCATCCTCGGTGGATGCTCCGAGTGACGCGGACAAGCTGTCCGCGCTCCGTGGGCCGCCGCGGACATCGGTGGTTCGGCACAGGCACAACCTGTTCGGCGGAACGCCAACGCTACATGCGCGCCAGGGGACGGCCTGCAATTTTTTCGAGAACGCGGATGGGGGATTTTTCAGGCGTGACTAGCGCGCGCACGGGAATGATGAAGGTTTGTTCCAGCGCGTATTGGCCGGACAAAACGGCGTGCGGCACGGAATCGGTGTAGCACATCCAGGTGGCCATGGGCGGGAAATTGATGTGGATCTTGGGGCAATTTTTTTGGAAATCGTCGTTCTCCTTCAGGTAATCGTGGAAGCGCAGCATGAATTTGTCATACGCGGAGCGGTCCACGGCCTTGAGGCCGACGGCGCGCTTGAGCGTGTTGAGGAACGAGCCGATGTCATCGCCGCTGCGGGCGATTTCTTCAAGGCCGGCGTTGCGGGCGAATTTTTCCGCAAGCTGCGGGAAACGATCGGTGGTCAGCCAGTTGCGCGTGCGCGTGGGGTTGATGTTGGTGAAGCAGCGCAGGATGCGTCCGCCACGGGTTGGCCGGGACGGGAAGGCGTCCACGTGCAACAGGTCGTTGCGTTTGTGGAGCGAGAGGTCGCGGTTCTGCTCTTCCTCGGGACGGTAGCTGGCGTAGTCGAGCTTCCAATGCGGCGCGTAGGGCGCGAGCACGCGCGTG
>DASRBR010000631.1:0-5005 GCA_035653495.1 Verrucomicrobiia bacterium | reverse complement strand
GGCTTGCCTGGCCGTCGAGTCGTCGTTTGTATCCATTTTGGTTGATACCCATCAGCAGGAGCCTCTTGGCTGGATTTTAACGCGCTGCCTTGGCTGTGCAGATAGTACTGCGGCACTTTGAAATCTTGTATGCCGTCTCCCGCGTTCGGAAAGCTTACGGTCAATTGGTAATCCGAATCGTTTTCAGAGCGCTTTTCACGATGAGCCGTGAAAATGATATCAGCTCCATTACCCTTGCCATAAGGCGCAACCCAATCACCGAGTGTGAGATCAAACCCAGCTGGTTGGTCAAAAACAGGCAATCCAACGTTTAGCCATTTCGCATACATGGGAATAGGATCCTTAATTTTCTTAAGAACAACTGTCTGCGTGGGGTTCCAAACTGTAGCACTATAAACTCGTCCCATCCGATAGGTAATCCTGCTGGAATAATAGCCTGCCTTTTCGACATAAAATCCTATATTTTCGGAGCCATCTTCGTGAGATGCCATGAAGACACCACCAGAATCAGTCAGCCCGCTAAATTCCTTATTCAGCAGATAATATATGTGCGCATTTGCTCCTTCTACAGGTTTTCCATCGTCATTCACGACTTTAAGCGTGGCAGTCCAAGTGTGTTTCGGCGGGCTAATTTGCGCGTAAGTACCAAGTGCAGCGCAAGCTATGATTAAGCAGATAAACTTTTTCATGATAATTATTTATTTTAGATTGCCATCCTTCACTATTTCATCGAACAATTTGTGAACGTACGGGTATGCAACGTAATCAAAATCCGAATGATGCCATTGGTACGCTTCCAAGCCGGATGTCCTCGATGACGGCCAACCCGTTTGAAAACTGTTTTGCTCGTCGAAATTTCTTCCGATTGCTATAAAAGCCGGAATGGGGTTTGCCCCAATGGGTAATGTCAGTGCCGGAATCGCATCAGAAAGGATGCGATCCCGGTATATCGCAGCGTATGCACTGCCGTTTGTCCCAAGCAACTCCGAGTCCGTCGTATCCGTGTTGGAAGTAAAATCAAAAAACGAGTTTGTCTCCTGTCGGATTGTGTCGCCTTGTGTCGGATATGCGGCCTGGGAGCGCGGCTCGATGAGCCGCAGCGGGTTACGATTCTGCTGGATAGTCCAGAATCGCTGCGGGTCGGCGACCCGCGCTCCCTGCCCAAACCACATATTGTGTACTCCGCTTGGCCTGCCTACCATGGCTGGGCTGTGTCGGATAATGTCGCCTTGTGTCGGATAAATGCGGGTGGCTTTGCACGTCCGCCTATCCTCCATCCTCTCGGACGCGCAGCAGCGCGTCCCTACCGGTGCAGGCGCATGGTTCCGGCGGGGTGTTCCACCTCGTTCCAGCTTGTTCCACCTTGTTCCAGCTATCAGGGAAAAAATTGGAACGCACGCCGCTCGTGCGCAAGCTCTTTGGAAACCTCGTGGCTCAGGTGCTGGTATGGCCGCGATTGAGCAATAATGTTTCAGATGGACGGGGTGTTGCAGCTTGTTGCAGCTTGTTGCACCTGGTTGCAGTTATCAGAAAAAAATTGGAACGGGAGTCGGATGGGTTCCGCGTTCTGAGTTCAGAGTTCCGGGTTGGAGATTTTGCCATCCTCAATCCTCTATTCTTGCTTGATCTCGGAGTCGGACGCGCGGCAGCCGCATCTGCAACGCAGGCTGCGCCAGACGGCCTCAGAAATAGATTGACCTTTGCGCACGCCTTTGGTTTAAGAATCAAGTGCTTTGTCTTTAGATCAGAGGGTAGCAATTCATCAGTCCACAACCATCTATGAAAAACCTGGCAAGACTCACCTGGGGCATGCTGTTCTTGTGCATCGCCTTCATCACCAATTCCAGCAGGGCCACCGTTTATTATTGGGACCCTGAAGGAACCACCAGCCAAACAACTGCTCCCGGCACCTGGGACAATTCCACCGCCGAATGGAGCACGGCCAACACATTGACAGCAACGCCGGTTGCCTGGCCTGGAAATGTGGCGGCGTGTTTTTGCGCGGGATCAGTCAATGGAACTTTTACGGTCACGGTGAACACTTCCATCACCAATTGCGCCGGCATTTTCAATGGCTCGCTAACGCCCCCCGGTTGTTTCCTGACACTCTCAGGTTCCGGTTCAATCTGGCTGGCTTCCGGCGAGGACGCCTTCGACACCAGCGGCAGCGACGGTGGGACGACCACGATTGCTGTGCCGTTAACGGGACCGGGCACAGTCACGTTGGAGGGCGGCGACCCGCAATATTTTAATGCGACGAATACTTACAGCGGCGGCACTGAACTTGGTTTCAGCACATTGTCCTTCCGGAGCACTCTGAATTTTAACAATGGGTCGGCGTTTGGGACCGGGTCGATCAAAATGGTCAACGGCTCTTGTGGATTGGCGGTCGAGGGGTCTGCGGCCGTCACCGTGCCTAATTCCTGGATCGCTGCATCCACCAGCGTGAACATCGTCGGCAATACCTCCGGGTTGACCTTCAGCGGTCCATGGAACCTTTCTGGCGGCACGCCGTCAATCGGGGCGGCCAGTTTGGTCATCCTTTCGGGTGTGATGAGCGGTTCGGGCGGTTTGAACAAATGGAACACGGGCACTTTGGAATTGAACGCAGCCAACACCTATACCGGCCCCACGACCATCACGAACGGCACGCTGTCACTGGGGCCGAGCGGTTCCATCAACAGTTCGTCGAAGCTGACCATCTCTGCCGCATCCATATTTGATGTTTCTGCGATTAGTTCCTATACGCTGGGCGGCAGCACGACGTTGCTTGGCGCGGGCACTGGCACTGCGTCCACCACGTTTGCGGAAATCAAGGGTGCATCGGGAGGCAGCGTCAGCCTCGGTTCGCGCCCGGTGATCCTTAATTTCACACCGACGGGCACTGCCGGCGATACGACGCATCCTTCGCTTTACGTTTCGCAAGGTTCGTTGAAGTTGAACAACA
Source organism: Verrucomicrobiia bacterium (assembly GCA_035653495.1). Lineage (GTDB taxonomy): Bacteria > Verrucomicrobiota > Verrucomicrobiia > Limisphaerales > Pedosphaeraceae > DATAUW01. Next base: position 2,058 of record DASRBR010000631.1, on the reverse strand, counting down.
ACAGCATCACCATCACCAATCTTTCCACCAATACGCTTGGGCCGGGCACGTATCGGTTGATCCAGGTTGGCAATGGCACTTCCGGAAGCATCAGCGGCACGCCGAATCCAAACTTCGCTTTTTACGGGACGGGACTGCTTGCCGGGACTGCAGGAGCGTTGGTCGTCAGCAATGGAAATTTGAATCTCGTGGTCAAACCCGCGCCCAGCATCACCGGATTGACGAACAGCGACACCCTCACCCTTGGGGTGGGCGTGACTGGAGTGACCTTGTCCGGAACGTTGAGCGCGCCCGGGCCGGTTTATCCCAATAACGGCGACAGCATCAGCGTGAATTTGAATGGGACTCCGCTCACGGCGCATGTCACCAATTCGACCGGCAACTTTTCGGTGACATTCGATCCCACCAACATCGCCTATGCGTCCAACAGCTATCCATTGACGTTGACGTTTGGCGGGGATTCTTCGCTGGCGCCGCTGACCAACACCTCGAGTATTGCTGCGAATGCTTTTTATTACGGCAACGGTTCGCCCGGATTTTTCAGCGGCATGGATTTGCTGTTCACCAACACGAGCGGCATCGCGATGTACACCTGGTCCACCACAAATCCCGCGTTGCCGGTGGCATTTTGGAATCTGGAAGGGCAAATGCAGGAACAACCGCAGGGCAGCAACGAAAGCCGTTACACGATCAACGTGAACCCCACTTATCCGCTGGTCTATTACGTTTGCGGGCCGAGCATTGATTGGCCTTACCAGACTCCCACCGAGGCGCAGTGGCTCGACACCGATACCAACGGCAACTCCACGTGGTTTCCAACCAACACGTCCATCACCGTGCAGGGCGTTTTGGGCATCCCGGCGGGACCGGTGATTTTGCAGGACCCGGTTGGCGAAACTGTTTTGGCCGGCAAGAACGCGGCGTTCAACGTGGTTGTCACCGGCTCGGCGCCGCTGGCCTATCAATGGTATTACGATACTAATTCGCTTCTGGCAGGGATGACCAGTTCATCACTCGTCCTCTCGAACGTGACCGCGAGCGAAGCCGGCAGTTACAGCGTGGTGGTCAGCAACGCGAATGGAACCGCACAAAGCGCCTTGGCAATTTTGCAAGTCGTGCCGCCGCCGTTGTTGTCCGAGCAAATCATTTCCAACGGTTTTCAATGGAGTGGTTACGCTGCTCCCGGTGAAAATTATTTGATCCAACGCGCGACAAATCTCGCCCCGCCGGTTGTGTGGACTACCATCAGCACAAACCAGGCTGGCACGAATGGTTTGGTCCAGTTCTCCGATACAAACACGCTCGCAAACCCGAATGTGTTTTATCGGCTGCTGTTCCAGTGATTTTGCAGACGCTATTTCAATCCACCGGTCTGGAAGCTGAGGATGGACTTGCGGATCTGGAATTCGTATTTGGCGCGCGCCGCCGCGATCTGCGCCTGCGTCAGCCTCAACTGCGCCTGGCTGAGTTCGACGATGGAAAAGGTGCCGACTTTCTGGCGCGCCTGCGCGAGCGTGAACTCCTCGTTCGCGCTCGCCAGCAGTTGCTCGGTCAACTGCATCTGCTCGATCGCGTAGCTCATGTTCAACGAGGCGATGCGCACGTCGCGGATGATATCGTCCTCCAGATTGCGCAAGGCTTCCCCCGCGGCCTTCGCGCGAAGTTCCGCTTCCTTTTGGCGGGCGTCAAAGAGCATTCCTTCAAAGATGGGCAGCCTCAAATTCACTCCCGCCGCGGCGTAATTTTGACGCATCAAAGGATCGTGGATTGGAACTACGCCAGCCGCGCCGACCGCGCTGATGGTCGGATAGCTCAGGTCTTTTTCCGCGCGCGCAAAACGCTGTGCTGCGTCGAGCGAGAAACGAAGTTGCGCAAGGTCAGGCCTGTCCTGCAAAGCTTGCTGGATCAATTGTGGACTGTCCGGCGGCTGGTTGGTGAGAAGCGGCTCGTCCATGAGCTGGTAATTGTGCTGCTCGCGTTCGCCAAGCAGGTCCGCCAGCGAGGCGAACTGGGATTGCAAATCGGTATGCGCGCTGGCGAGAAGGAGTTTGCTTTGTT
>DASRBR010000630.1:0-2638 GCA_035653495.1 Verrucomicrobiia bacterium | reverse complement strand
ATCTCGGCGTTGGAAATGTCCTTGGCCTGGGAAAGCGCCTGGTTCACGGCGGTGAGCACCATGTCCTCAACCAGTTGCGCGTCGGAAGGATTGAGCGCCTGCGGGTCAATCTTGATCGAGGCGATCGTCCCGTCGCATTTGGCGACCACCTTGACCGCTCCGCCGCCGCTGGTGGCTTCCACGGTTTGGGCGGCCAGCTTGTTTTGGATCTCCTCCATTTGCTGCTGCATGCGCGCAGCCTGTTTCATCAATTTTCCGATGCTCGACATAATTCAATGTGTTCGGTTGTTTCTATTCCAGTAATACAGTTTTGTCAGGATGCAAGATGCTAAAATGGTTACATCGTTGCATTGTTACAAAGTTACAAGGGCTGCCATTTGCAACCCGCGTCTTGTAACTATGTAACAATGTAACCATGTAACACCTTATGAGCGCACATCCACAATTTGTCCCTTAAACACCTCCAGCGCCTTTTGGATGAGCGGGTCGTTCTTGAATGCACTCTTATCAAACACCACCGGGTCGGGTTTGTTGCTCATCGGCGGCGCGGCGCTGGCCATCGCCATCTTCGCCGGCGCGGCAGGCGCGGGTGCGGGAGCGGCTTTGACCGGTTGCTCCGGCGCGGCGGCTTGCGGAGCCGGAGCAGCCCAATTTTCGGGACGTTCCGCTTTCACGAACTTGATCTGCATGTTGGGCAGGCCCAACTCGCCCAATTTAGTCGTCAAAACGGAATGATTTTTCGCGTTGTCCACCAGGCTGACGTGGTCTTCAAATTCGGGATCAAAACCGATGGTCAACACATTCTTTGCGGTTGAAACCGGATGCGCTTCCAGCAAATAAGTGCGCAAAAACGGACTGACGCGCCCAACCGCCTCAATCAACCGGTGCCACAGCTCGCCTAAATCCGTGTCGCCGCCGGATGCCGGCGTTGATGCCGCGCTTTCCATGATGGCAGCGGGCGCAGTTGTTGGCGGTGCGTCTGCCGAATAACCCGACATACGCGATTTGGGAGTGGCGCTTGGAGCGGGCGCGGCAATGGAACGCGAAGCTGGCGAAACCGTTTCCGCTGCACTGGAACCGCCGCTGCCGTTGCGCAATTGCTGCAACTGCTGCAGCACAGTATCAAGATTCATCGCGCGCCGCGCATCAATCGCGTTCAGCAGGGCGACTTCAACCAAAATCTTTTTCGACGCCGCGTCGCGCAACCGCATTTCGCAGCCGCTCAACACTTCCATGATGCGCGTCAACGCATCCGCAGGCACGCTGGCGGATTGTTCCTTGAGCGACGCCGCCTCGCTCTCCGAAACTTCCAGCATCTTCAAATCACCGCGCGAAACCTGGTAAATCAGCAGATTACGGAAATGGCCGAGCAAATCCGACACGAGCCGGCCCAAGTCCTTTCCATTTTTCGCGAGGTCGTTCAATACGCGCAACGCCGTTTCCGCCTCGCCGGCAAGAATGGCGCGCGAAAGCTCCAGGATTTGTCCTTGCGCCGTCAGACCGAACATCGAAAGCACGTCGGCTTCCTCAATCTTTTCGCCGCAAAAACTGATAAGCTGGTCGAGCGTGGATTCCGCATCGCGCATTCCGCCTTCCGCGCCGCGGGCGATGGCCTCAAGGGCCGCCGGTTCAATCTTCACTTTCTCCAGCTTGGCGATTTCGCCCAGATGCTTCACGATGAGCGCCGACGGAATTCGCCGCAGGTCGAAACGTTGGCAGCGCGAAAGAATCGTGGCCAAAACCTTTTCCGGCTCGGTCGTCGCGAACATGAACTTCACATGCGCGGGCGGTTCTTCGAGGGTCTTGAGCAGCGCATTGAATGCCGCCGTCGTCAGCATGTGCACTTCGTCGATGATGTAGATCTTGAACTTCGACGACGCGGGCGCGTACTTGACCGTCTCGCGCAACTCGCGCACCTGCTCGACGCCGTTGTTGCTCGCGCCGTCAATTTCCAAAACATCGATCGAGCGGCCTTCGGTGATCTCGATGCAGCGCGGGTCGTCGTCCGAAAAATCGACCTTGGGACCGCCGGTGCAATTGAGGCATTTGGCGAAAATGCGCGCGATGGTCGTTTTGCCGGTGCCGCGCGGGCCGACGAACAGATACGCATGGGCAATGCGGTTCTGCGCGATGGCGTTGGCGAGCGTCTGCGTGACGTGTTCCTGCCCCACGACATCGGAGAAGCGTTGCGGCCGGTATTTGCGGGCTATGACCTGGTAAGACATTTTTGATTTTTGATTTGCGATTGTTGATTGGGATTCGCGTTTAGATTTTGCATCCTGAAAATCGAAAATCGCAAATCAAAAATCGAAAATAAGATAAATGCCAGGGTGACCACGGCGGATGCAGAGCAAACTGCCGTTGCTGCATTCCTGCCCTGGCGGGGTTCGTAAGTCCACATTCCATGGGCCCTGGCAAGACCCAATCTGCCGCACCCTCCACGCCGCTTCAAGCAGAAAGGTCGAATGGCAGGAAAGGAGTGTCTGGCTTTAGCCTCCCGTTCCAATTTTTTTCCCGGTAGCTGCAACAAGCCGCAACCAGGTGCAACAAGCTGCAACACCTGCGACAATTGGGAACGATAGGGAACAAAAATGCGTCAAAATGACGCGTGAAGACACGAAGCCCCAAACGCCAACAT
>DASRBR010000629.1:0-4949 GCA_035653495.1 Verrucomicrobiia bacterium | reverse complement strand
CGGAATTCCTGGCGAACGATCCCAAGGCCCGTGAAATTTACCTCGGGCCGGAATTCAATATGTGAGCCGTTCAGGCGCAACGGTTTGCTGCGAATAAAGGGAATCATTCCTTTTTCTGCGTCTGGCACTTCTAGGGTGAGTACCCCATTGGGAGATGCGGTCTTTTCCGCCATCATAAGCACGTTGTTGATTCGGGTGGCGGAATGTCTTCCGCGGGGTCCCTCACCCTCACCTCCTTGGCTTCGGCTGCCCGAATCGCTTCTTATTTCGGCTTCGGCTGCGTCGGCGCAGTTTGTCGTGGTTTCCAGTGAAGGGCTGGATTATAGGGCATGCGCGGCTTTTGATGCTGCAACTTCATCATCTGGATCCAATTCATTAAGCTGAGTGCAAAGCCGATCAGCCCGATGCACGTCGTGACGGCTGCCAGCAATCGCAATGTCCTTCCCTTTTCCCATCGCTTCAATTTTTCCGCGAGCGCGACGGAGATGAAACCTTTGCCGTGCCAGAAATCGTTTTCGTGTTCCACCCATTCGCCCCACTGTCGCGGACGCCGCGCCATGAGGAACCACCCGGCAAATGCCGCGAAGGTCAATGCCGCCAAACCGGCAGTGATCAAAGTTTCTTTTTGCACAACCTGAGTGTTCCCGGCTGTTTGAGCTATTTCACGAAATTGTGTTGCTTGAGCCAGAAGATGCAATCGCGCGTCCATGGATGCAGCGTGGCGGGATCGTACGTGCTGTAAGGCACGCCGCCGAGTCCGCCGCCATGCTTGCCGTGCTCGTAAATGTGCAGGTCAAACGGGACGCCGGCGCGGCGCAATGCCTCCGCAAATTGCAAACTGTTCTCGACAGGCACGGCGTTGTCCTCAACGGTATGGAACAAAAAACACGGTGGTGTGTCCTTGGTGACATGCAGTTCGTTCGAAAGCTCCTGGATCAATTCGGGTGATGGATCTTTGCCGAGCAAATTGTTCCGCGACCCTGCATGAGTGTATTTGCCCATCGTGATGACCGGATAACAAAGAACGCCAAGGTCGGGACGCGAACTTTGGCGGTCAATGGGATCGGGTGCATCAGGGTTGCCTGCATCAAAATGCGTGAGCAATGTCGAGGCGAGATGTCCGCCGGCCGAAGAGCCTATGATGCCGATGCGTTTGGGGTCCACTTTCCATTCTTCCGCATGGAAGCGCACGAGGCGGACTGCCCGCGCAGCATCTTCCAACATGATCGGATGCCGATACCCGTGCGGGCCGAGTCGATATTTGAGGACAAAACACGTCACACCATTGGCATTCAACCACAGCGCGTAGTCCTTGCCTTCATGCGGTGCCAACCCCCCGTATCCGCCGCCGGGGCATATCACCATTGCGGCGCCAGTGGCTTTTTCCGGCTCGGGCAAAAAGACCGTGAGCGTGGGAATATCATAATCATTCGTGCCAAGCGCGCCGGGAGCACCGTTGGGCCAGAGAGGGATGATGCTGTTGGTATTGGTTTGGGCGCGGATAACAGGGCTTAGAAAAAGAAGCGGCAGCAAGACCAAAAGATATTTCATAGCGTGGGATGATTGTAGGTGACCCAAAAAAGGCGGCAAGCTTTTGTAGACTGTGTACGAGCGTCGTCGCTGCGTCTCAAGAAACGATCCAAAAAGGAGTAACAGATTGATCGTCAATCTGCGCTTATCCCCCAAAAAGTTCTTCTATTGCGAATGCGACATCCACAAGGGGAAGATTGCGCCGCCCAGGCTGCAGAAACGGAGCGTTCCCAAAATCCACCGTGCCGAGCCATCGGCGAAGTTGAACGTCCAGCAAATTGAATTGCCAACGCCGGCCTCGAGGGCTTTCATGGGCGACAACATGAAACGAACTTTCCTCATCTGGGTTGTGGCGCTTTGCGGCCTGATGCGCGCCGCGGGGCAATCAACGAATCACATTTCGATCGAGGAACTGCGAAATCTTGCCTTGCCGGACGTCGTCGTGGAAACCGCGACCCATATTTCTTCGGATCCCGGAAATCCGCGCGCGAAGCCTCACGTCCAACTGGACGGCATCATCGGCGGCCACATCCATTTTGAAATTCTGCTGCCGGATTCCTGGAACGGCCGGTACATCATGGGCGGCGGCGGCGGATTTGTCGGCACCGTGCAGAATGGCGCGCGCGATACGGTCAATCTCGGTTACGCGACGATTGGGACGGACACCGGGCATCAAGACGCCAATGGCGTTTCCGCCGCCTGGGCGCTGGACAACGTGGAGGCGAAATTGAATTTCGGTTATCTCGCGGTGCATCGAACTGCGGAGGTGGGAAAGGCCATCGTCCGCAGTTATTACGGCACGAACGCTGCCTACTCGTATTTTCTCGGCTGCTCGCGTGGCGGCGGACAGGCGATGATGGAGGCGCAACGTTATCCGAAAGATTTTGACGGCATCGTGGCCGGCGCGCCGGCGTTCGATTGGACCGGGCTTGCCGCAAATGCCGTTGCCATCCAAAAGGTGCTGTATCCAGACCCAAAACAAATGGATCACACGGCCCTTGATGTCGAAGCGATGAAAAAATTGCAGCAGGCAATCATCGAGCAATGCGATGCGCAGGACGGGCTCAAGGACGGCATGGTGCAAGACCCGGCTTCGACGCATTTCGATTTGTCCAAAGTTTCGGGATTAACGGACGAACAGCGCAAAGCCATCGAGGCCATTTACGCTGGAGTGCGTGACGACAAAGGCCCGATCTATCCCGGCTACACACCGGGCGCGGAATGCGACCCTTACCAATGGGTCGCGTGGATTGTCGGCCCCATGCCTGGCGCGGCCAAAAATCACATGCCCGACCTGATGTTTGGCTTCGGCACGCAGATATTCAAATATCTCATCTTTAACAATCCTAATTGGGACTACTCGAAATATGATTATTCAAATTTCGAAAATGACACGCGCCTGGCGGCATCTTTTCTGAACGCAACCAATGCGGACCTCAGCGGATTAAAGGCGCGCAAGGGCAAGCTCATCCTCTGGCATGGATGGGCCGACCCGGCCTTGCCCGCGCAAGCCACCGTGGATTATTACCGCCATGTGCAGGCGCTCGATCCGAACGCCGCCGAATATTGCCGGCTGTTCCTGGTTCCGGGATGTTTGCATTGCGGCGGAGGGCCCGGCGCAACCGAGGTGGACTGGCGCAAGCTCATCGTGGATTGGGTCGAACACGGCAAGGCGCCTGAGCGCGTGATTGCGCGCAAAGCCGACCACGGCAAGCTCGAACTAACGCGGCCCATTTTTGCATATCCGACCACAGCGATTTACAAAGGCGGGGATCCTGCCAGTGCGGACAGTTTTGTGCCCAAGGAACATTCGAGTGGGGGACAATAGGAGTGTCGCGCGAAGACTTGCCACGTTCAACGTGGACGCGAAAAGAGCGAAGTTTTTGGCCTTGTTTGGAATCGAATTTGCTTTAAAATGAAACCATGACGGTGGAAATACCAGATCCGATAGCCCAACTGCTGCCACCCGACCCGAATGGCCGCAGCCGGACGGTCTTGGAGGGTTTGGTGATTGGTGCTTACACGGCGGGCACGATTTCGCGCGGACGTGCTTTTGAGCTGCTCGGCTTAGACCATTGGACAGGCGAGAACTTTTTTCGTCAACGCGGCTTGTATCTGAATTACGATACGGAGTGTTTCAAGCAGGACATAAGGGCATAAGATGGCTGTTGTCGTCTCGGACACAACACCAATTCACTATCTTATCCTGATTGATCGGGAATCCATTCTGGAAAGTCTCTACGAGAAAGTGATCATTCCGCCCAGCGTGATTGCGGAACTGCAACACCCTTCCGCACCTGAGAAAGTTTCCGCATGGGCCAAGAACTTGCCTGTCTGGGTGAAGATTTTGTCACCGCGATCTGTTCCAGAGATTTATCGAAATTTAGACCTGGGAGAGCGGCAAGCACTGGCACTTGCAAAAGAGCTGTGCGCTGATTTGGTTTTCTTGGATGATAAGGTGGCGAGACGAGCTGCCGTTCGGGATGGATTGAAAGTGAAGGGAACGCTCGGGATCGTCGCGGATGCTGCGAACGCAAATCTTCTGGATTTCATTAAAACAATTGAAGAATTGCAACGCACGACCATGCATTTGGATCAAGAATTAGTCGCTGAAGTAATACGAATTTATCAAAATGCAAAAGATAAGTAGTCGAATGATTTAAAGCCTTTGATTTAATGCGGGAAAAGGCTCCAAATCCTTGTCAACAGTGTCCGAACCCATTCCAATACGTGCTCGATTTGGGAACTGTTGCGCCCATTCGCATTTAAGGAAGTTTTACATATTTACGCAATCAACTCATTCACCACGCGACCGGTGACATCGGTCAAACGGAAATCGCGGCCGGAATGGCGGAAGGTGAGTTTCTCATGGTCGAAGCCGAGCAGGGCAAGAATCGTCGCGTGGAGGTCGTGGACGTGGACCTTGTTTTCGACTGCAGCAAAACCGTAATCGTCCGTCGCGCCGTGGACGTATCCGCCGTGCGCGCCGCCGCCGGCCAGCCACATGGTGAACCCGTGATGATTATGGTCGCGTCCGTTCGAATGACCCGCGTTCGAACCTGGCTTGGGCAGTTCAACCGTTGGCGTGCGGCCAAATTCTCCGCCCCAAATCACCAACGTATCGTCCAGCATTCCACGCTGGCGCAAATCGGTGAGGAAAGCGCCAATCGCTTGATCACAGTCGCGGGCGAGATTGCCGTGGTTCACCTGGATGTCGTCGTGGCTGTCCCATGGCTGGCCGGCGCCGTGCCAGACCTGAACGAACCGCACGCCGCGCTCGATCAGTCGCCGCGTGATGAGCAATTGACGCGCCTGCGTGCCGTCGCCGTACATCTTGCGAATGTGTTCCGGTTCGCGGCTGATGTCGAAGGCGTCCGTCGCATCCATTTGCATGCGATAGGCAAGCTCGAACGACTGGA
>DASRBR010000628.1:0-4559 GCA_035653495.1 Verrucomicrobiia bacterium | reverse complement strand
AGTGTGACATCTCTCGACAACGTGCTGATTCGTCTTGATTTGTCCGCAGGCCAGCAATTGCCTGCGCAACCTTCAGGCGCGCGAATCATTGGACTTTCCGGCACTTCCGCGAATGCTGATGTGCTTGGTGTTGCGCTCGCTGTGGACCCGCAAACGCAAGGGCAGGGGATGGTCCTTCAAATCAAGGGGAATGATTTGCATTTTTTGGTCAACGAAGCCGTCACCGGCTATCTCAAATTGCCCGGCGAACCGCTTTCAGGCGTCATCGTGCCGCGTTCGGCTGTCGTCCGCGCAGCGGGCGCCGAGTGGGTTTATCAGCAAACTGCCGACGACCAATTCACGCGCAAGGAAATCCAACTGGACCATCCGGTCGAGAACGGCTGGTTCGTTAAAGAAAATTTTGCGGCGGGCGATAAGGTGGTTGTGGCTGGCGCGCAGACGTTGCTTTCTGAAGAGTTGAAAGGAGCGCTCGGCGCGCCTTCAGATTAGGGCATACCATGCTGAACTGGATTGTCCATTTTTCACTTCGTTTTCGCGGTGTCATCGTTGCGCTTGCGTGCGTGGCGATTGGTTACGGCATCTACGTCACAGCGCACGCAAAGCTGGATGTCTTTCCAAACTTCGTTCCGCCTGAAGTGACTATTCAGACCGAAGCGGCCGGGCTTTCCTCCGAACAAGTCGAGGCGCTCGTCACCATCCCGCTCGAAAATACCATCAACGGCCTCGGCGACATGGAAACCATGCGTTCCGAATCCATCCAGGGCTTGTCCGTCATCACGGTCGTTTTCAGCGAAGGTTCGGACATTTTTCGCGCCCGGCAATTGCTCGCTGAAAAGCTGAATGAAACCGCCAGCCAGCTTCCGCTGGGAGTGAAAGCGCCGCAAATGTCCGCGCTCACCTCGGCCACGATGGATTTGCTCAAGATCGGCCTCGTTTCCGACAAACTTTCGCCGATGGAATTGCGCACCTTCGCGGACTGGACCATCAAGCCGCGTTTGCTGGCCGTTCCCGGCGTCGCGCGGTGTATCGTTTTCGGCGGAGACGTTCGTCAGCTTCAAATTCAGGTGATTCCCGACCGTTTGATGGCTTATAATTTGTCGCTTTCCGACGTCTTGAACGCGGCGAAGGCTTCGTCGGCGGTGATGGGCGCGGGCTTCATTGAAACGGAGAACCAGCGCGTTGTCATCCAAACCGAAGGTGAGGCGTTAACGCCCGAGATGCTCGGTGAAGTCGAAGTGGCGCACCACGAAGGCCAGAGCGTGCGCTTGCGCGATGTCGCCCATGTGATCGAGGGCGCGGAACCGAAGTTTGGCGATTCGCTCATTCAGGGCCAGTCAGGAATCCTGCTCTCGATGGCCAGTCAATATGGCGCGAACACAATCGAAGTGACATATGCCGTGGAAGCAGCGCTAAAGGAACTCCAGCCGATTTTCGAACGCGAAGGCGTAAAGGTCTATCCACGCCTACATCGCCCGGCGACATTCATCGAGGTTTCGCTCAGGAACATCAGGCATTCGCTCTTGCTCGGCGGTATCTTGGTGGCTGTCGTTCTTTTCATTTTTCTTGGCCATTTTCGGACCGCATTCATTTCGTTGACAGCCATTCCGCTTTCGCTGCTCACGGCCATCATCATCATGGACAAGCTCGGCGTGACGCTGAACACCATCACGCTTGGTGGATTGGCCATCGCCATCGGTGAGGTCGTGGACGACGCCATCATTGATGTCGAAAATATTTTCCGGCGTTTGCGCGAAAACCAAACGCTTCCTAAACCGCGCTCGGTTTTTCGCGTGGTGTTCGATGCCTCCATCGAAGTCCGCAGCGCCGTCGTTTACGCGACCTTCATCGTCGCATTGGTGTTTTTGCCGGTGCTGACGCTCACCGGTTTGCAAGGCAGCTTCTTCGCGCCGCTCGCGTTCAGTTACATTTTGGCCATCATGGCATCACTCGGCGTAGCGCTGACGCTCACGCCCGCGTTGTCCTTGATATTTTTTGCGAAGGGCGTGAAAGACGCCACCGAGCCGCGATTGCAAACTTGGCTAAAGCGCGCGTATGGCGGCATCTTGAATTTTATTGCGCGCTGGCCGATCGCCTTGATGCTCACTGTAGCCATTATCTGCGTGGCCGCCTTGCTTGCTCTGCCGCAATTCGGCAGTGAATTCCTGCCGGAATTCCGTGAAGGCCATTTCGTTGTGCAAATGATCACCGCGCCGGGTACTTCCCTGGCGGAGATGCGCCGTTTGGGAACACAGATTTCCAACGAAATGCTGAAGATCAATAGCATCGCGACTGTCGAGGAGCAAATCGGCCGCGCGGAAACGGGCGAAGACACTTGGGGAACGCATCGTTCGGAGTTCCATGTCGAGTTGAAAGAGGGGACAGAGGGCGAAGAACAGGAAGGCATTTCAGAGGAAATTCGTAAGACGCTTGAAAAATTTCCCGGCATCCAGTTCGAAGTGATGACTTTTTTGGGCGACCGCATTTCCGAAAGCATCGCGGGTGAAACCGCGCCGGTGGTCATCAACGTATTTGGCGATGACCTCGACGAGATTGATGCAAAGGCGGGCGAAATCGCGAAAGTTTTGGAAAAGGTCCCCGGCGCGAAAGAAATTCGAGTAGTTTCGCCGCCGGGTGAACCGCGCATGGCTGTGAAGCTGCGCCCGGAACGGCTCGCTCAATTCGGCTATCGGCCCGCAGATATTTTGGAGGCCATCCAGACCGCTTACCAGGGGACTGTTGTGACCGACGTGCATCGCGGAAACCAGATTGTCGGCCTCGCGGTGATGCTTGATGAAGCCAGCCGCCAGAACCCCGAGAGCATTAAAACGCTCCGGTTGAGCAATGCGGAAGGCTTGAAGATGCCGTTGAATGAGCTCGCCGATGTTTATTTGACTGATGGACGATATGCCATCATGCACGAAGGCGCGCGCCGCCGCCAGGTGGTGACCTGCGTTCCCGAAGGCCGGGACGTGACCTCATTCGTGGCCGATGCGGAAAAACAGGTCGCGGCGAAGGTGAAATTTCCGAAAGGCGTTTACGCTGTTTTCACCGGCGCGGCTGAAGCTACGGCGAAGGCGCGGCAACAATTGCTGCTCAATTCGGCCATTGCGGCTGTCGGCATCCTGTTGCTGCTCATCGTGGTCACCGGCAACTGGCGCAACCTGCTGCTCATCCTGGCAAACATCCCGTTCGCGCTGGTGGGCGGCGTGTTGGCGGTGTTCATCACCAGCCATTTCGGTGATCCGGGCGAAGGCGGCATGACCATCGGCTCGATGGTCGGATTTGTGACGCTCTTTGGCATCACCACGCGCAATTCCATCATGATGATCTCGCACTTCGAGCATCTGGTGCAGCAGGAGGGAATGACATGGGGGCTCGAAGCCGCCATCCGCGGCGCATCCGAGCGTTTGATTCCAATTCTGATGACGGCAATTGTCACCGCGCTTGGTTTGCTGCCATTGGCCATCGGCAGCGGCGAAGCCGGGCGTGAAATCGAAGGCCCGATGGCCATGGTCATTCTTGGCGGCCTGATCACTTCAACCGTGCTCAACCTGCTTGTTTTGCCGACGCTTTCGGTGCGCTATGGGAGATTTCAGCCGAAGCAGGAAGTTGAAAATTAAGAACTGTCGGACTGGCGCGAGTTCGTTCGGGAAAGTGTGAACCGCCATTGAAAAGCGGATTTGCGAGAGATACCATCCCCCTGCCATGAACGTCAAAATCACGTATTATCTTGATGTGACATCGTCCTGGTGCTATTGGGCCGAACCGGCATGGGCGGAATTGAAGCAGCGCTATGCGAAATCCCCCGTTGAATTCGACTGGAAGATTGCGCTTCTTGATGGAACGGGCATGTGCAAATCACGTGCGCAAGCCGATTGGTTTTATCGGCGGAGCGGGACGATTGTTGGTTCATCGTTCATGCTGAATTCGGCATGGCTGGATCCGGTGATGCCGGAATTTCTTGCGCCGAATTGCACGGCTGAGGCTGCGAAAGATTTCGGCCTTAAAGATGACGTCGCGCGTCTCGCTTTGATGGAGGCAGCGATAAGAAAGGGAAAGAAGGTGGCCGATTGGAAAGTTTGCGCGAACATCGTCGCGGAAGCATCCACCGTGGATGCGAAAAAGTTGCTGGCAAAGGCGCAAGCCAAGGAGATCGAAAAACGTGTTCGTGCTTCGACTTCAGAATTTCATGCCTTGCAGGTGACCCAAAGGCCAACATTTGTGCTGGAAAGCGACATTGGAGACCGCGCCGTGCTCTCCGGTTTTTGGCGTCTCGCGCCACTTGTTGCAGTAGTTGATTCCATGTTGGCTGATGCCGCTGCGTATCAATCGTACACGGCGCATTTTGGCGGTCCACCACCAGGCTGACCGCTCTCAATCAATCCGGATAACCGTTCGGATGTTTCCGGTGCCATTCCCATGCGGTCGCGATGATATCCTCGAGCTTCGGATACTTCGGTTTCCAGCCAAGTTCCTTAATGGCCTTATTCGCGGCGGCGACGAGTTTGGGCGGGTCGCCGGGCCGTCGCGGCTTTTCAATCGTCGGAATTTTTTTGCCG
>DASRBR010000627.1:0-4021 GCA_035653495.1 Verrucomicrobiia bacterium | reverse complement strand
TGGATGAGAGTGTCGGCCGCATCATGAAAGAATTGGATGACCTTCATCTCGCTGACAACACGGTGGTCGTTTTCAGCTCCGATAACGGCGGGTTTGTGAGCAGCCGTCCGCCAGCGACATCCAATTCTCCGCTGCGCAACGGCAAGGGTTCGGCATACGAAGGCGGTTTGCGCGTGCCGCTCATCGTCCGGGCGCCGGGAGTGACCCGCGCCGGAACCGTGTGCGATACGCCGGTCATCACGATGGATTTTTTTCCCACGCTGCTCGAACTGGCCGGCGCGGACAAGTCCGCCAGCCGCACCGCAATCGATGGCGTGAGCATTGTTCCTTTGTTGCGCGGGGAAAATCAGGTGCCGCACGCCCAATTGTTCTGGCACTATCCGCATTATTGGAGTCCCGGCAAAGTTTCTCCCTACAGCGTTGCCCGCATCGGCGACTGGAAGCTCATCCGTTTTTACGAAACCAAACGCGAGGAACTTTACGATATGAAATCCGATTTGTCAGAAGAACATGATCTGGCGGCGTCAAATCCGTCCAAGCGCAAGGAATTGGGCGAGCGTCTGGACGCGTGGCTGAAAGAAGTCGGCGCACAAATGCCGATACCCAAGGAAAACTCCCCGAATTAGTGGGCCGTCGCCAATGTCGGCAGGCGGCCTCTACGTGTTTACAAAGCGAGGAAGTTCCAGCCAAAAACCACTACCCTTGCCCAATGTCGATTCAACTCCGACTTCACCATTCATTCGATGGACGGCTTCCTTCACAATGGCCAAGCCGATGCCGTTGCCCGTGAAACCGCTCGCGTGAAGCTTTTCAAACGCTTGAAAGATTCTCTCGTGGTATTCGGGATCGACGCCAATTCCATTGTCGCACACGTTCAACCGGACTTTGGGACCGCGAACTTCAGCAGAAATCCACACAACCGGCTTGACATCCTCCGCCACAAACTTAAGCGCGTTATCGAGCAGGCTGAAAAGCACCTGTTCCAAAATGGCCTCGGAAGCCCAAACTTCAGGCAATTGGCCAATCACCTCGATTCTCGCTTCTTTGATCTTGATTTCATACATCAACTGCTGAAAAACGCTTTCAACGACCCGCTTCAAACTGGCTTTGCCACAATGAATTTCAGTATAACTTAAATGCCCGAAGGCCAACAGATCAGTGATCAACGTGTCCATCCATTTCGCAGCGTCCGATATCCGCCCGGTGAACTCCTCGCCTTTGGCGTTTAATTTTGGATTCGATTCATCCCTGAGCAACGCTGCATAGCAACTGACGGCCCTGAGCGGCGCGCGAAGATTGTGGGCCATGTGATACAACATCCCCTCCAACCGCCGGAAACTCAGTTCCAGTTCCTCAGTTTTGATGGCAACTTCGTTCTGCAATTGCGCCGCCTGCCAGGTCAGTTTGCCTTTGGCGTCCCTCAACTCGGTCTCCAGGGCCTCTCGCCGCCCAATCTCCCGCCTCAATTCACGCACCGTGACTTGGACCCGCAGGCGATTCCGTCGCAGTATCTCAATCACGGTCATGCCAACGCTTGTCGTAAGAAAGTAACGTAGCGTGCCAATCCGCAGTATTGAATCCGGGAATTGCACGGCTGCATTTGCTGAAAAAAATTGGCCGACAAAAAGCCCCAAAACAAACGCGACGACTCCCGGCCAAACGCCTCCATACGCCGCGGAAATCAGCGCTGCGGCGACGAACAGCACCAGCGGAAGCCCCTCGCCCAGCCATGGCGTCAGAAGCACGCGAACCACAAACGCCACCGATACGCAGACCAATGCAAGCGCGTAGCGCTTGATCCAGAAATGTTCTGAACCAATTGATTCTGCCCTGGAGCCGGGATCACAGTCCATTTGTCCGAACTCCGAGGTGTAAGCATCCATATTCCATCCCTTCCCTTTGCGATGGCGGCAGGTCTTGACTCGTGACTTTTTCAAATCAATTTGTTTCTTTCATTGGGTTTTTGCATTCAACCGAACCGGCACGAATTGGAACCTCGAAAGCGCATTCCTCGCAAAAATTTGCAATCACCTCATGCTCAGCCCGCACCCAATCGGTCAACGCGTCTCCATCGGGACATCCGCGTTCCATCCAAATCGTGTGCGCCCGGCGTTCAATTTGATTTTGAACAAATAAATGGTCCCGGGCGCTAAATCGCCGCCGCCTTTGGCCGTTTTTTTGACGCACTGTTTTCATCGTGCAAAACTCCCGCACCGTTACACTTTCGCGTAGGGATACCGCAGAAACACTTCGTGCCATCTAACATATTTGACTCCTCAAACATTAACGGCAGATGAAAATTAGATTAAAATTGGAGGACTTTTGCTTCTCACCACCAAGCAACAAAAATACCAAGTGCCGGCAAAGTCGCGTTTGCTCCTCAAGGGCACGAACAAAAACTTCAGTTTTCAGCTTCCAAACGGTCCGCTAATCCTGTTCATTAGATTTGTTCCAAACGCTCAATTTTAATGAATCCATCGTTTCACAATTTTTGGATTGGCCTGGGGGTTGCAAGTTGCTTGCTCGTTTTCAGTTTTCTGATCTGGACGAACTATCATTTTCTGGATCGGCACTTTTGCGTGAAGGCAGAATGGCCGTACGGAAGCCGCTTCTTTGCGGGCACAGCGGCATTTATGACTTCTTTGGGCATAATGTTTTATGTGTTCAAAGTGTATCTTTGGCTGAGTCATCGTTAGTGAATTAGTTGATTGATCGAGAGTTGATGGTTGATGGTCTGAAAAGTTTAAAGTTTTAACGTCCTTTCGGGTGAAGGGCTGAAAAGGGTAACAATGTAGCGCAGGCATTCCTGCCTGCATCGGGTGCAGGCTTCGCCTGCTCGCCGACATTCCTGTCGGCGAAGCGAGAATTGTCCTCGCAGGCTGGAAAGCCTGCGATACGGCAGACAAGAATGTCTGCGCTACGCTAAGTGCAGACTCGCAAACTGGCAACTCATTCACGCGCAAATGCTTGTGCGCGATCTAGAATTTCTTCCCCAAAAATTGGGTGAAAAGCAGGGTCAAATTGCAGAAAAACAGCCCTTTTTCTTGTAGGAAAAATAGTTTTTTCGCACACGCCAAAAAACCGTTTTTTTTGAAAAGCACCAAACCCGCATAAACATTGGTCGGATTGGCTGAGAACTGACGTTTTTAGCTACTTCAAAAAAATGCTGTCAAACCTACGGTACGTTTCATTTTTCGAAAACCGCGATGGTAAGCTAGCGCCATGAAAAGTGAAAATGGAATAGTGAATGGGACGAAAGGGGCGGATAGGACGGTGCGAAAGGTAGGGACATCGCGCTGTCCCGCATGCGGGATCCGCGGACGGCCCAGCGGTCCGTCCCTACCCCGACGCTATCGCGACGCACTGGCATCCTCCTGCGATGTCCTGTACTTCGGACGGGTCAGCGCGGGATTTTCACGCGTTTGGTTGCGGGGTGTTGCACCTGGTTGCAGCTTGTTGCGGCTTGTTGCAGCTACCGGGAAAAAATTAGAAAAGTCTTGCAAGGTGCGCACAGTCTTGGTGCTTGGGAATTGGTGCTTCAATGGAGCTTGGATTTTGGCGTTTGATGCTTCGGCATTCCGTGCCATTTTCGCGCTTTTTTGTTCCATATCTGTTCCACAAGGGTCGCAGGCGTTCCATCTTGTTCCATCTTGTTCCACTTACGACACGCTAAAACACGATAGAACACGCTATTTTTAAAAAAATTTATTCGCAGCCAGTCGGATGACCCAAAAGCAATGAAACTTCGAACAGAGGAACGGACGGGCCAAACCTTTTGCTTTGACTTGACGGGTTTAACCTTCTATCACGCTCGCATGTTTTCCGGACGGGCGGGTTCCATGGTTTGGCTGATTGCGCTTTGGTTCAGCCTGCACGCCCATGCCGCGGAGACGTTCCGCGTGGCGACATACAACATCGAGAATTACCTCGACCAGCCGAGCGGCTCGCGTCCGGCCAAGTCCGCCGCCGCAAAGGCGAAAGTGCGCGAAAGCATCCTTGCCATTCATCCTGATGTGATTGC
>DASRBR010000626.1:0-2632 GCA_035653495.1 Verrucomicrobiia bacterium | reverse complement strand
CCGATTTAGTCCGCGCTATAGGCCAGGCCCTGGCCCAAGTCACAGCCCAAGACGCTCTCGGTTGGTTTGTCTCATGCGGCTATAGTTTTTGTTGAAATGCTCTAATCCCAACATCGTGGGCCAGATTCCGTTGGAAGCGATGGATTGGGTCGTCGATTGCAAAAATCAAAAGCTCATTCCCAATCCCGAACACAAGCACGGCGAAATGTGCGACGATTTTTGAGTGGTTGGTCAGGCCCGTTCCCGCATTGCGTGCCACAATAGCCACACTATCTCATGGTAAAATGCGGTTTTACCGGGGTAAGTGAAAGGTTCAATGGCATTTTCCTGCGCGGCGAAGGCGCCCCGGTTCAACGCGGCGTGTGGCACATTTGGAATCAAATCGCGCACAAGCATCAGGAAATCTTCAGACAAATTCTTTGTCCGCCGTTCTCCCAGGAATGAAAAAAGAAACGGCGCCTTGTCCGCGTTGATGCTGTAACGCAATTTGCCGCCAGCCAGGATAATTTCCAGCAAATGCCGATCATGTTCCTCTTCCCTGCTGGTGATGTCCACTGGGCGAAGTTTCCAGTAACCACGCCCTCTTGGGACATAATGCCGGTCCGTAAAGGCGAGACGGCTGTCCATGGTTTGAAGAAATTTGAATTCCTTTTCACCAATGGAGTTGGCCCATTGTCGCCGAATTTCCACAAATTCGCGCATGTTCACTTTGCCAGCGGCTACAATGAGCACATCCGTCCAGGGAACTTCCTTGATGCGTCCAATCGTGTCGGTGATCAACAATGCGTCCGGTGAGAAATCCAACCGGTTTAAATGGTAGGGCTGAGGCAGTTCTGGCAGGTTTGCTTCGTCCACGACCTCCGCCGGCACACCCTCCTTAATCAACGCATCTTTCAGCGCCTCCGCCATGGACTCCTCGTCAAATTTGGCCAATATCCCGAACGGCTGTTTGCTCAATGCCTCCGCGTCCATTTTCGTAAGACCCTCCACGCTGCCGAACGCGCGTTTCACTTGCTCCGCTGATGGCAAATCCAAAGTCTGTTGAACGACCGTGTAGCTCATGAATTCGGTTGTTCCGTGGTTTTCGGCGGCTCTTCCACCTGCAACTGCAATTGGTCCGGGGGGACGGTCGCCAAACCGGGATCGGCGGTGACGAGCGATTCGGGCTTCACGACTGGGACGCGACGCAGTTCATCGGCTGCAGGCAAATCCTCCAAACTGCGCAAACCGAAATATTCCAGAAACGCCGCCGTCGTGCCGTAGGTCATCGGACGGCCAATGACTTCCGCGCGGCCGACTTGCTCGACCAAACCGCGTTCGACCAGCGTTTGCATGACACCATCCACGGCCACGCCGCGGACCTGCTCAACTTCCGCGCGCGTGATGGGCTGGCGATAGGCGATGATGGCCAATGTCTCCAATGCAGGTTGCGAAAGTCGCGCGGGACGAATTTTGTGGCCGACGAGCGCTTTGAGCCAGGGCGCATATTCGGGCTGGCTGACGAATTGCCACGCGCCGGCCACGCAAACGAGCCGGTAACTGCGCGCGGCGGTTTCGTGTTCGCGCGCCAGTTCTTCCAGCGCGGTCACGACGGCTTCTTCTTTCACCTTTTTCAACGCGCGGGTGGTTTCATCAGCGCCTTCGCTTGTGGCGGCTTCGGCAAGCACTTCGCGCAGTTCGCGCGCGCTGAGCGGTTTTTGGGCCGAGAACAACAATGATTCCAAAATGAATTTCAGTTCCATGGGTAAAACAAATAAAGAACAACCAACGGACAGGTGAAAAGTGTTCGGCGGGACGCCGAACACGGCACGCCAGAGGCGTGCGCTCCCCAAACTGCTATCGTGGTTCCATTCATTTCCGAGTGGTAAAACAACGCAAACAAAATGTGCCCGGCGATTTTTTAGAAATCAAATTCATGTCTCCGTTCCCTCCGTTGTCTTCTGTTCAACTCCGGACGGTTCTTCAGTTTTTTGAGATTCCGGCGGGACGGCAAGGACTGTGGCTGGTTGTTCGGCGCGGCAAATCTCAATTTCGCCAAATGCCTCGGCCTGCACCGCGACCAGTTGTTTCAACCGTATCAATTCCAACAACGCCAAAAATGTCACCACGACTTCCGTCCGGCTCATTGCGCCCTCGAACAAATCGGAAAATTTCAAGCGCGAGCGTTCGGCGATCGCTTTCATCATCATCTCAATTTTTTCGCTGACGGTCCATTTGTCCTCGAAAACATCGCGCGAATCGTCGCGCAAGCTGACGCGTTTCAGGATGGAATTGACCGCATTGAGCAAATCGAACAGCGACGCTTCCGATTTTCCACGGGGCTCTTCTTCAAATTCTGGTTTGACCGGTTTGCGCGGAAAAACGTCCTCCTGCCGCGCTTCCAAAACCTGCAATTGCGCGGCGGCGTCCTTGAATTTTTTGTATTCGACCAGTTGCCGGATGAGTTCCCAGCGCGGGTCTTCGCCGTCCTCCTCCTCTTCGGTCGCGACCTGCTGGTCCAGCGGGAGCAGTTCGCGGCTCTTGATGTACATGAGCGTGGAGGCCATGACCAAAAATTCGCCGGCAATCTCCAAATCGAGCAGGCGCATCACCTCGATATATTCGATGAATTGGGTGGCCAGTTGGGTGAGGT
>DASRBR010000625.1:0-7497 GCA_035653495.1 Verrucomicrobiia bacterium | reverse complement strand
CCAGGGTGAAGTGAAACCGATCATTCTTTCGTATCAATGTCTTTCCACCAACGCTACCAGCGGCACTTATACGAGCCAGCATGTTGCGGCTTATCCCGAGCCAGTCCCGGTTGGCCTGGCAAAGTTTATTTTCGATGCCATCAGTGTGCTGCAATTCCAAGGCTCTATCGTTTTGCAGGAACAAGACGTGTCCGGCTCGTTGTTCATCGGCCAGTTGTTCAATCTGACCGGCGGGGCGCTGGCGGAATGGTCCACGATGGCGGCAATGATTCAAGGCGTCACTGAAAATATCGACAAGGGCACGACGAATATTCAATTCGGTCCGCCGCGCCAGTTGAATGCTGGAGAACTTGTGGATTTGCTGCGGGTGAACCGGCTGCGATTGATCCGCAGCTCCTATTCCATGCGGGCGGATGGAACGCCCGGTGATAGTTCTGCAAATGTTGACCTTGGGCAAAACACGCCCGAAAAAAATTCAGTGTCCGGCACTGCGCCGCCAAATCCGCACGTTGTATCCAGCACGTTGGATGGCAGCGGCGCGGTGATCCGTCACGAAAGTTTTGGTGAAGATTGTTCTTCGCAATGGATCGGCTTTCCGGGTTCGAGCGGAAGCGCGCCAGCCGGCTCAGTGACGATTGCTCTCTCAGATTGCGCTGGACAGGAGTTGAAAATCCAGCCGATTCAACTTTGCCTCAATGGCATTTCTGGCACGATGTTTTTCCTCTGCTCGCAATTCGTGCCGGATGCAGATTAAGGACTCGCCTCATGTTCTCCTTTTTTACGCCGTGTTTGCGGTACAAACTCGTTCTTGCGCAAAAAAACCAAAACGGCTGGCCCGGCTTTGTTGCTCCTTTTTCCACCCGCTACCTCAACAAAACGGTGACCATCACCAGTCAGGCAACCCAAGACTATCCCAGCAGCGCAAGCTCAACCGTCACCGCCAACTACGTAACCGACCGATTGAGTGGCGGAATTAGCTTCGTCAAAGGCACCGTTGGCGTCGACGCCGTTTTCCCCTACGGGGAAATGTTGACCGAAGACCCGGTGCATTCAGAAACATGGACCGTCACTGACGCATCATTCACCCACGTTTACAACAACGGCTACAATTACGTCACAACCCAGGTCGATCTCAGCAACCCCTACGACTTCGGAACGCTCGACGCCGATCTCAACGCATTGCTCAGCAGCGTCAGCATCGCCAGCATGCCATGGAATAGTTTGATCATCGTTCCCGGCCCCGACGCTGCCCAACCCATCGGCCCATACACGCCCAACGCCGATCTCATGAATGACCTTTTGCCTGCAACCGATGCGGCCACCGGCCGCAGCGTTACCTATACCGGCGTCATCGCACCTGGTCCAAACACTATCCCGAATTTAAACGCCGCCGCCTGGGCCATCTTCGCTCCCGGCCTCGTCAGTTCGCAGAATTTCTTTCCGAATGGATACCAAAAACTCATCGGTTACATCGCGATGGCAGGCAACTATTGCCAAAGGAATTTTTTCATTGATTACAACCAGAATCTTTTGAACCAAAATTGTGTGAGCGGCTCCGGCGCATGCAATGCACCCTTCAAAGTGACGCCGCCCCCCATCACGCCCGGCGAAAACGCGTACGTTTTGATTGTGCCAAACTGCCAATGCGGCGATTGAGGTTCTTTAGCGCGTTTCTGAAGGATTTTCCTGCTGAGTAATTTTAAAGTCCCCTGCCGTCCTTGCTTCCAAAAACGCCTTCAATTCCGCCGCAGCCTTGCCGCCGAAACCGGGCATTGCGGCGATTTGTTCGATGGTCGCGAGGCGAAGTCGCTGGACTGAGCCGAATTTTTTCAACAAAGCGGCCTTGCGCCGTTCGCCGATGCTCGGAAATTCGTCCAGGATGCTCTCGGAAATTTTGCGCAGACGCAGCGCGGCATTGTAGGTGTTCGCAAAACGATGCGATTCGTCGCGGACGCGTTGCAGCAGTTTCAATGCGCCCGTTTCATGCGACAGGCGCAACGGCTCTTCTTGGCCAGGCCGGTAAATTTCCTCGAATTCCTTCGCCAAACCAATGATTGGAATATGACTCAATCCCAGTTTTTCCAATTCCGCGCAGGCCGCGTTCAATTGGCCTTTCCCGCCGTCAATCAGGATAAGGTCGGGAAGGTTCGAAACAGGTTCCGGGTTCCGAGTTCCGGGTTCGGGGTTGGGAGTGGCTTTGATGCTCTCTGGAACGTTTTGAGCTTCTAAACTTCCTTCCTTGCCATCCTCAATCCTTAATCCTCCATCCTCTTCCGCTTTCTTCCCCTCGTTTAGCAATCGCGTGTAACGCCGGCGAATGGTCTCGGCCATGCAGGCGAAATCATTCTGGCCCACGACCGATTTCATCTTGAATTTGCGATAGTTCGCGCGATCTGGGCGGCCATTTTTAAAACTCACCATCGAGGCAACGGCAAACGTCCCGCTGATGTTCGAAATATCGAATCCTTCAATCCGCATCGGCGGACCGGATAGGCTGAGCGCGCGGCCAAGTTCGGCAAGGTCCCGTTGCGGCTCAATGGAGAGCGGCAGCGTGTAAGGGACGCGTTCGAATTTTTCGGTCTTGGCGGTTGTGTGCCGCAGGTCCTCGATGGCGTCGCGGTACACTGCCGCCTTTTCGTAGTCCTGCGCCTGCGCCGCCTTTTTCATTTCATCTTTCAATTGCGCTTCCATCTCCTCGCTTTGGCCGGAGAGGAAATCGCACGCGGCCTTGACCTGCGCCAGATATTCCTCGCGCGTGACATTGTTGATGCACGGCGCGGTGCAAAATTTGAGATTGCCATACAAACAATGTTTGTAATCGCGTTCGTTGGGCGTGAGCGGGCGGCAGCCACGCAAGTGAAATTGCCGCCGAATCATTTGCAGCGTATTGCGAATGGCATACGAATGAGCAAATGGCCCGAAATACAGCGCGCCGTCGTCCTGCTTCAATCGGGTGAGGGTGAACCGCGGGATGGGATCGTTTAGATTGACCTTCAACAACAGGAAACGCTTGTCGTCGCGGAAACTGACGTTGTAACGCGGATGAAATTCCTTGATCAGCTTGCCTTCGAGCAAAATCGCCTCCGGTTCGCTGCGCACCAGGTGGACGTCAAAATCATGGATCGCGTCAATCAATGCCTTGAATTTCAGGTCCCAGCCCATCTTTCGCGAGGGGTGAAAATATTGGCCAACTCGACGTTTTAGGTCCCTCGCCTTGCCGACATAAATGACCGTCCCAAACCGGTCTTTCATGAGATAAATGCCCGGTTTGTGGGGCAATTCCTGCAATTTTTTACGAATGACGGACGGCACAGACATAGATGCTTCTATTATATAACACCGACAGGATGGGAATGCACCAGAGCGAAAAATGTACAGGTTTGCGGTCGTTTTTTTATTCAAAGAGGGGAGGAAGCAAACTGCTCGAAGGAGGTTTGACCGTGGCCCGCTTTTTGCTTATTCTCGCGATAAGTTGTCCACTTTGGCCTCCCAATTGAGCACGGCGGGAGGCGATGCCGGGTGCTGGCCGGCGCCGCCTCCATGTTCGCAGCCGTCCTCATCGCCATGAGCAAGCTCCGCATAGTTTTAATGGAAGACGACGCCGCGGATGCGGAATTGACCGCGGGCGAATTGCGCAAATGTTCCTTTGACTTCAGCATGCAACGCCTGCAAACGCAGGAAGAATTTGCCAAAGCATTACTGACAGTTCCGCCAGACCTCATCCTCGCCGATTATGCGCTGCCCGGCTTCAGCGGATTGGAAGCCGTTAAAATGCTCCGAACGCACGATCCGGACACGCCGTTCATTTTGGTTTCCGGAACAAACACCGAAGAAGATGTGGTCGAAATGATGCGCCTGGGAGCGACCGATTATGTCTCAAAACACAATCTGGCCAAACTGGTGCCCGCGATCGAACGAGCCTTGCGGGAAGTGGAGCACAAGCGAGAGAGACGGCAGGCGGAGGTCTCCTTGCGCGAAAGCGAAGCGAGGTTCCGCGCCGTGTTCGAAATGGCCGGAACAGGCATTGCCGTCGAGGATTTGCAAGGCCGCATCATCGAAACCAACCGTACACTTCAGCGAATGCTCGGTTATACTGGCGAAGAGCTTCGACAACTGACCCGGAATGATTTCGCGCATGGGCGCGAGCAGACTGAAGACCAGAAAGATCTTCAAAAGCTGCTTTCCGGCGAAGCGGCTTCTTACCAGACGGAAAACCGTTTTGTGCGGAAGGACGGCCGCCTCATCTGGGGCCGGATGACCGTTTCCGTGACGCGCAACGCAAACGGTCAGCCGGTCTTTTTTCTGGTGATGATTGAAGACATCACCGAACGTCAAGTCGCTGCCGAAAAGCATCTGCAATCCGCCGCCATCGTCGAGTCTTCTCATGATGCCATCATCAGCCAGACATTTGACGGCATTATCTTCAGTTGGAACCCCTCCTCCGAACGGGTTTACGGTTATTCCGCTTCGGAAGCGAATGGCCGTTCCATTTCGATCATAATTCCTCCTGATGGTGAAGAGGAGCTTTTTCAGATACTTGAGAAAATCCGGCGCGGCGAACGCGTGGACAACATCGAGACGACGAGGCGGCGCAAGAACGGCGCGCTCATCCACGTCTCGTTGACCATCTCTCCCATCAAGGACCTCGCCGGAAAAATTATTGGAGCGTCCACAATTTCGCGCGACATCACCGAACGCAAGCAGGCCGAAGCGGCGTTGCGCGAAAGCGAGGAAAATTACCGCAAGCTGGTCGAACTTTCTCCCGACGGCATTGTCATCGAATGCGAGGGAAAATTCGCTTACCTGAACAGCGCGGGGTTGGACATTTTTGGCGTGCGCACTCCCGGTCAAATCCTGGGCAGGGCAGTGCTTGATTTTGTCCACCCTGATCACCACGAAACCGTCAAGGCCAACAGGAAAGAGTTGCTTGCCGGGCATGATGTCTCTTTGCACGAAATAAGACTGATCCGGGTGGATGGCTCCATGGTGGACGCCGAAGCTACGGCCATTCCATTTGTTTTTCGCGGCAAGCCCGCCATTCAAGTTATTGTGCGCGACATCACCGAACGCAAACGCGCAGAGGAGGCTTTGCGGAACAGCGAGGCGAGCCTTGCGCGCGCCCAACGCATCGCCGGGCTCGGCAGCTGGGAACTGGATTTGCGCACGCGAGAATTGACCTGGTCGGATGAAACCTATCGCATTTTCGGTCTTAAGCGCGGTGAATGCGAATGCAGCACTGAGCTCTTCTTTAAATATGTTCACCCCGATGACCGGGAACTTGTTCGCCGCACAACGCAGGACGCACTGCGCGACCGGAAACCATACTACATTGACCACCGCATTATTCTCCCAAACGGGGAGACCAAGTATGTCAGCGAACAAGGTGAATTGGTGCTCGATGAGAAGGGCATGCCAATCCGTTGGTTGGGAACGGTGCTGGACATTACCCAACGCAAGCGAGCGGAGGATGCCAGCTCCGCATTTTCAAAGCTTGGCCAGAGACTCAGCTCCGCCACGACCGCTGTGGAAGCGGCCCGCATCATTGCGGACGAAGCGGACAAATTGTTCGGCTGGGACGCCTGCAATCTGCAAATTTGCTCGCCTGACCTCAAAACATTTCAAACCATTTTCAACATGGATGTGATTGACGGGGTGCGGCGAAATATTCCCGCCAATCATGAAGTTTTGGAACCCAGCCCGCGCATGCGCAAAGTTCTCGAAGAAGGCGCGCAACTTTTTCTTAAGAAGACTGAAACCAGCGTTCCTGAAGCAGAGCCTTTTGGAGATCAATCCAAGGCATCTGCATCCATCATGTATGTGCCAGTTCGAAACGGGGCAAAAATCGTCGGGGTCTTTTCCATTCATAGTTATTCCGCGAGTGCCTACACCCAAAAGGACCTTGAGAATTTGCAAGCCCTGGGTGACCACTGCGGGGGCGCATTGGAACGTATCCGTGCAGAACTCGAGCGGCATAACCTTGAAACCCAATTGCGGCAGGCGCAGAAAATGGAATCGGTCGGCCAGCTCGCCGGCGGCATCGCGCATGATTTCAACAACATTCTCACAGTAATCCAGGGGCACACTTCACTGCTCACCATGACGGGCAACCTTTCTGACGAAGCAAAAGAGTCGGCGCAGCAGATTTCATTGGCGGCGGAACGCGCTGCCAATCTGACGCGCCAGTTGCTCACCTTCAGCCGCCGCCAGATCATGCAGCCAAAGAACCTCGACCTCAACGAGGTGGTGAACAATATGACCAAGATGCTGCGACGTCTCTTGGGCGAGGACATCACGTTGCATGTCAGTTACACGCCTGCCCTTCCACTCGTCCATGCCGACCCCGGCATGATGGAGCAAATTTTGTTGAATCTTTCCGTCAATTCGCGCGATGCCATGCCGAAGGGCGGCCGATTATTTATCAATACTTCCGTCGTGACAGTGGACGAAAGCTATTCGCAGCAAGTTCCCGAGGCCCTTGCTGGCGAATACGTCTGCCTCTCAGTGAGAGACACCGGCACGGGCATTGCTCCTGAAGTGTTGCCGCACATTTTCGAGCCGTTTTTCACGACCAAAGATGTCGGGAAAGGAACCGGGTTGGGCTTGGCAACGGTGTATGGAATTGTGCAACAACACCGGGGCTGGATCGAAACCGCCAGCACAGTTCACAAAGGGACCACGTTTCAGATATTTTTCCCAGCGACCGCTCCAGCCCATGCGGAAAATGAGGAGGCACAGGAGCACATTATTCGAGGCGGCAACGAAACCATCCTTGTCGTTGAAGACGAACCGCCGTTGCGCATTCTGGTGCGCAGCGTACTCGAACGTTACGGCTATCGAGTGCTCGAAGCTGCTTCCGGTCTGGCGGCGCTCGTCGCGTGGGAACAGCACAAAGGGCAGATTCACTTGCTGCTCACGGACATGATCATGCCGCATGGCGTCAGCGGACGCGAACTTGCCAACAAGCTTTTGGAGGAGAAACCGGATCTAAAGATAATTTATTCCAGCGGTTACAGCCTGGCGGTGGTTGGCAGGGACATGGTGTTACAGGAAGGACTTAATTTTTTGCAAAAGCCGTACCACCCGCGCAAGCTCGCGCAGGCGGTCCGCGAGTGCCTTGATGCCTGAACTTGGCAAGTTGACAATTTTATAGCTTCTGCGCGAGCGAACGATTTTTTTTACAATGACTTTACGCTTTTCAATCCCTTGCCGAACAATACCTTTGCACGACTGCTTTGAAATCGAAGAAGCAAAGATGAAAACAGGGCTTTCTCTGCGTTGCGCCAGGTGGTTCATGGCAACATGGGCATTCCTCATGCTGGTTCCTCAACCTCTTGCTTTTGCGCAAGCGCAAATGGACTAGAGCATTTCAACAAAAACTATAGCCGCATGAGACAAACCAACCGAGAGCGTCTTGGGCTGTGACTTGGGCCAGGGCCTGGCCTATAGCGCGGACTAAATCGGCAGGGTTTCGGGCTTTGGCCGTGCGCAGGAGAGCCT
>DASRBR010000624.1:0-3224 GCA_035653495.1 Verrucomicrobiia bacterium | reverse complement strand
ACAGTTGCGCCTCTTCGAGTAATAACCGGACACTCGTGGCGATACAGCAGATTGAAAATCTGCGCTACGTCTGCGACAGGCCTTCATTGCTTCGGGGGCAGTGTCAAAAGATGCGCCCGCGACGTCAGCCAAAATATCTGAACTTAGCGGTATTGATTGCGCGGCGTTGATGCGGCGGCTTATTTCTGATAAACACTCACGCGCGCGGGCGGGAGATTGAACCAGCTAATGTTCGAGGCGACGCAACGGAAATGCTCCGCGGCCTTTGGTTGCTTGTTGCCCAAATGATAACTGTATTGCACGAGGCGTCCGCCGGCAGGGAGCAGCGTGCGGATTTTTTGCGCCAGCGTATC
Organism: Verrucomicrobiia bacterium; assembly: GCA_035653495.1. GTDB lineage: Bacteria > Verrucomicrobiota > Verrucomicrobiia > Limisphaerales > Pedosphaeraceae > DATAUW01. Next base: position 2,871 of record DASRBR010000624.1, on the reverse strand, counting down.
GGCGATGTGCTCCTCAAAATTCAACAATGGCAGGCTGGAGAAAACCATCCCGACGTTCGCGGCGGCGCGTGGAAAAAATTTGAGCAATTCATCCAATTGAAACGCATCACCGGTGATGATCGTCGCGCGCGGAAAACGCTTGCGCAACAAATCCGCCATCTTGGGTGATTGCTCAATCGCGATGAGGCGGTCTTCGCGCAGGCCGCGTTCCAGAAGCGCTTCCGAAACCGAGCCCGTGCCCGGCCCCAGTTCCAGCGCGTAGGCATCTGAACGGGCGGGCAGCCAGCGCGCCATGGCATGCGCGAGATTTCGCGAACTCGGCAAAATCGCGCCGATTTCCCGCGGCTTGGTGACCAATTCCTGAAGGAAAAGGCTCGTGGCATTCAGTTTTGCAAGCAGTTGCATTTTATTTTATCGATGGATTTACGATTTCCCAAACGAGGTTCGGTACACAACCCGTCGCCCGGTATTGGACGTCCAATCTTGTTTTCTGTTCGATTTCCAAGAAAAGCCCTAGTTTCGGTGTCGGGGCGAACAGTAAGCCAACCTGCCCAAGGAGACCAGTGAAAAGTTCGGGCCAAAAATCATCAACTTGTCTGGCGAGCAAACTTGTCAGCAACAACTTTTTGCGTTTGCTTACGCCGCAAGCAATTCCTTCACCGAGTTGGTCAATTGCTCCGCCTGATAAGGTTTGGCGAGGAAACGGTCCGGCTTGGCCTTGGCTTCGCGAAAAATGTCTTCGCCGACCGTCCCGCTGACCAGGAGGATTTTTTGGTGTGGCTCAAGAGCGCGAAATTTTTCCACAAGTTGCATCCCGTTCATCGAATGCATCGCGTAGTCCGTGATCAAAAGCGTCGGCCGCGGCTGTGCGTCTTTGAAGGCTTGCAGTGCGTTTTCCGGGTCGCGAAAAGTTCGGATGACATAACCCTGCGGCTCGAGGATGACTGCGGCGAGGTCCAGCAACATCGGTTCGTCGTCAACGACAAAAATCAGGGGCCCGGCTTTTTTTGCCTTTGACTTGGCTGCTGGCTTCCCACTCATATGCAATTATTATCCTCTCGATCACCCCAAAAGTAAGCTTTCGACAGATTAAGAGCGAATTTCCACTGCTTGGCAAGCGGTCTTTCTGAGCCTTCCGTCTGTTCTCCTGGCCAAATCCTCTCAGGAATTTTTTTTAGCGCACTTTTAACTTACCCGCACATGGGATTTACCCTACCATCCCGCGGCCCGCAAAAAACAGACCAACTTGGTATGGCAAGAGCGAAATCTCACAGCCGAAGTAATCAATCATATCAGGAAAGGACAGGCCGCCTGCTTGCGTGGGCAGCAACCTGCGCGGCACTCGTCATTGCCGCGGCCACTGCGAACTCCAGCGCATTCGCCGATGAAAATCCCATCGCATCAACCAACGATACGACCCAACAAAACTGGAACTGGCACGCTCAGGGCACCGCCATTCTCGACGGGCATCCCGGCGTTCCTGCGAAATATTCCGGGCCGAACAGCTTGAACCGTTTTGGCGAAGTGCAGAACACCATCTCGCTCGATCTCTTTGCCGGCGCGCGATTGTGGCGCGGCGCGGAATTTCACATTGACGGCCTGATGTGGCAGGGCTTTGGCTTCAGCCACACGGAAGGCATTGAGGCATTTCCCAATGGCGAGGCTTACCGCGTCGGCACGGAAGTTCCCAATGTCGTTTTCGCGCGCGTTTTCGTCCGTCAAACCTTTGGCCTCGGCGGCGAAAAGGAAAAAATTGAAGACCAACCTTTGTTTCTTGCCGGTGAGCAGGACACCTCGCGCATCACGGTGACACTCGGCAAATTCAGCGCGAAGGACATCTTCGACAACAATGCCTACGCGAACGATCCACGCACGCAATTTATGAGCTGGGGCCTTGTGGCCAATGAAGCGTGGGATTATCCGGCGGACAGCCTCGGCTTCGACACCGGCATGGCTATCGAATGGAACGAACCGAAATGGACATTGCGTTACGGGTTTTTTCAAGTGCCGCGTGTTTCCAATGGATTGGCGCAGGACAAAAATTACACCGCCGCCTGGGCGATGGTCAGCGAGTTGGAGCGCCGTTATGCGTTCAGTGACCACCCCGGCGTGGTGCGGTTGCTCGCCTACCTCAATCGCGCGCGCATGGGCAGTTACGAAGAGACCGTGGACAATCCCGCGCTTCACGAGGACATCACACTCACCCGCGAATACCGTTACAAATACGGTTTTGGTCTCAACGCCGAACAGGAGTTGATCAAGGGCATCAGCGCATTCACCCGGCTCGGATGGAACGATGGCCGCAACGAAGCGTGGATGTATAGCGACGTTGATAAGTCAGCGTCGGTCGGATTGAGCGTGAACGGCGCGTTCTGGCATCGCACCAACGACACATATGCTGTCGCCGGGGTTTTCAGCGGCGCGTCGCGCATCCATCAACAATATTTTGCCGACGGCGGCCTTGGCATTCTTGCCGGAGACGGCGCGCTCAACTATGGCGTCGAAAAAGCGATGGAAACTTATTATGATTTCGGCGTTTGGAAAACCATTCACGCCACGCTCGATTATCAATTCGTGGCCAATCCCGCGTTCAATCGCGACCGCGGCCCGGTGCATGTTTTCAGCGCGCGGTTGCATTGGGAGTTCTAGGAAAATTCCAACATCCAACCACCAAGCTCCAGAGAACATCCAATCACCAACTTTAGTGGAAGCACCGGTGCGCGCTCCTGGTGTACTTCCCCCGAAAAAATGGACAGGGTCGTTTTCAGTTATTTTTATAATTTAATTGTTGTTCAAATTCCACAGGTGATTTGAAGCCTAGAGCGCTGTGGAGCCGCTTAGGGTTGTAAAAAGTTTCGATGTAATCGAAGA
>DASRBR010000623.1:0-3164 GCA_035653495.1 Verrucomicrobiia bacterium | reverse complement strand
CATCATGGGATTGATTGCGCATCTGACGCATGCAACCGACATGCTGGATACGGCCGCAATGCTGCTCTACATCTTTTTCGCCGTGGGCATGGGCTCAATCGCCGCATACATCGCCTTTGCCATCATGACCAAGGAAACCGCGAGCGAATTCGTCATGGACGGCTGTGTCGCCGGGGGTTTCATCTTTGCAACCCTGGCCGGCACTGTTGGCCCATTTTGGCCTCTATTCGTGCTCGCCCTGGGCTGTTTCGCTGGCTTTGGCTATCAGATCTGGAACAACCGCAAGCTCGGCCTCGAATGGCCCATCGCCATGGCCTGTCTTGCGCTTTGGATCCTCGGAGTATCCTTCTATTTCTATGAGGCTATCTCCGGCATGACCAATCCACCCATGGAATGGGGTTATCCACGGACTTGGGACGGTTTCATGCATGCCCTGACCCGCGGTCAATATGAGAAGGCAAATCCGACGGACATCATTGGCGACCCGAAACGGTTCTTGATGCAATTGAAAATGTTGGTGGTCGGGATTTCAGAGGAATTTAACTGGGTGCTGCTGTTTGTGGCCGCAATCCCTTTCTTCTTTTTCCGGAAATTGCAACGACGCGAGCGCGCCTGGCTCACGCTGCTGGGCGGCATCTATTTCTGCATCGGCATCATCCTGGTCATTCTCATGAACCCCTCCGATGACCGCGGCTCGGTGGATTTGCATCGCGTTTTCTTTGCGTCATCACACGGCGTGGTGGCCATCATGTTCGGGATGGGGCTGGCGCTGATTTGCGCCTACATGGCCACCAATTACCAACGCTTCCGGCAATGGGGTTTGGTGGGCGGCGGCATCGCAATTGCGCTGGTTTTGTATGCGTTATACGACAACACCCGCACATTCCATTTCGGCCCGGATGGTTGGTCTGACATCTTTTCCAACCTCCATAATTTGCCGCGCTGGATTGGCCAGGCATTCCAAGCGCATCAAGGCGGACTGCCGGTCTTTGGCAGTTTGATCCTGGTGGCGCTGCCGATCATTTTTGTCGCCGGCCTGCTCCTCTATCAGGAACGCGCGCCGCTGGCCATCACCCTCGCTGTTTTCGCCGCAATGCCCGTCTCATCCGCGTTGAGGCATTGGGGCACGAGCGAACAGCGCAACCATTGGTACGGTTATTGGTTCGGTCATGACATGTTCACACCCCCGTTCGAGGACCCCAAGACGAAGCAACTCAGCAATGATAATGTCTTGCGCGATGAACTGTTGAAGGTTCCCGAAGCTGCCAAGCACATCTATCCCGAGATGGCGCGCAACGCCATTCTCTTCGGCGGCACCGACCCGGGACGTTTCTGCCCGACTTACATGATTTTCTGCGAGAGCTTCATCCCGCATAAAGATCAACCCGGGCTGGACCAGCACTTTGACCGGCGCGACGTTTATATCATCACCCAAAACGCGCTCGCGGACCCGACATACCTCGAATACATCCGCGCGCAATACAATCGCAGCACGCAGATCGACACGCCTTTCTTCCAGGAAATGCTTCGGTCCAAAAAGGAAAAGGACGAGAACTACATGACCAATGGAGTCGCGCGTCTTGCCTACAAGCTGCTTGATGTGCCGCTGACCAGATTTGGCGCGAAGGTCGAAAAACGCCGCCGCGAAGAAGGCGTTTATCCACCCAAGGAAATCTATTGCCCGACGGACGAGGATTCGAAGGTTTGCTTCAACGAATACATGCAGGACGCCGGACGGCGCCTCCAGCATGACATGCAATTTCCCAACGAGCCCAAGCAAATCAGAGTGGGCGAGGAAGTGCATACCACGCCTGACGGCAGGATGTCCGTCGCCGGCCAGACCGCTGTTATGTCCATCAACGGCCTGCTGACCAAGGTCATCTTCGACCATAATCCCAGCAACGAATTCTACGTCGAGGAAAGTTTCCCGCTGGATTGGATGTATCCTTATCTTTCGCCCTACGGCATCATAATGAAGATCAACCGCGAGCCGTTGAACGAGTTGACGCAGGAAATCGTGGACAAGGACCACGAATTCTGGAGCAAATATTCCGAACGCACCATCGGCAATTGGATGACCTACAACACGTCCATGAAGGACATCGGCGCGTGGGTGGAAAAAGTTTATCTCGAACATGATTACACCGATTTCAAGGGGGACATGAAATTCATCCGCGACGACCAGGCGCAGAAGGCGTTTTCCAAATTGCGCAGCTCCATCGGCGGCGTTTATGACTGGCGATTTACGCACCCGAAATCGCAGGAGGACCAGATGCGCATGTTGAAAGAGGCGGAGTTCGCCTATCGCCAGGCATTTGCCTATTGCCCTTACAGTCCGGAAGTCGTTTCGCGTTACGTGCAGCTTTTGTTGCGCATTGGGCGCGTGGATGACGCGTTGATCGTGGCGCAAACCTGCCTCAAGCTCGACCCCAAGAATGGCTACATCGAGAGCACCGTCCGCCAACTGATTGACATCAAGAACCAGCATCCCGGCGCGCAGCCCGGCACGGCCAGCTTGGACCAACTGGAAAAGGAGTTCCATGACAACCCGAACAACTTCCAGGCCGGCGCAACCCTCGCAGTCTCCTACATCAATGCGCAGCAGAATGACAAAGCGACGAAAATCCTGGATGAGTTGCTTAACGATCCCAAGGCCGACGGCGGGCTCGTCGTTTTCGTCGCCCAGAACTATGCGAATTTAAGGAACATTCCCAAACTGGAAATCGCTTTGGAAAAACTATCGAAGCTCGAGCCGCATTCGCCTGAAATCTGGTGCGATTTGGCCGCCGTAAAAGCCCAGGAAGGAAAAAACGACGACTCCATCAAGGCGCTCACTCAAGCACTGGATGAAAATTCGAAGCGTCTGGCAGCCAATCCAAAATCTTCCAATATCGCCATGCTCATCAAGTCCGACCCGCGCTTTACCACCTTGCGCGCCCTCCCGGCGTATCAAAAGCTGATGGCGGGACAGTGAGAAATAAATACCCAAGCACCAACATCCAAGCTCCAGAGAATCATCAAACTGTACTTCCCCCGAAAAAATGGACAGGGTCGTTTTCAGTTATTTTTATAATTTAATTGTTGTTCAAATTCCACAGGTGATTTGAAGCCTAGAGCGCTGTGGAGCCGCTTAGGGTTGTAAAAAGTTTCGATGTAATCGAAGA
>DASRBR010000622.1:0-14300 GCA_035653495.1 Verrucomicrobiia bacterium | reverse complement strand
CGCAGGCTGGAAAGCCTGCGCTACGTTGCTCCGAAGAACGATTGCGGGTTGCCGGCGAGCTTTGAAGCTTGAGTGCGCGGCGGGTTTGCCGCACAATCATGCGGTTGAAAAATGTTTGTTCGCGCTGTCAAAAATAAGCGCGTGATTCTCAATCACGACATGCAGATAAAAGTGTCCATCGTGGACGACGACGAAGGCATCCGCACCGGGTTGGCCGCGCTGATACGGCGCGCGTCGAACCTGCGATTGGTCGGCGATTACGAGGACGCGGAAACTGCGTTGCAAGAAATTCCGCGCAAACCGCCCAACGTGGTGCTGATGGACATCAATCTGCCGGGAATCAACGGCGTCGAATGCGTGCGTCAATTGAAAGCGACGTTGCCGATGGTGCAATTCCTGATGCTGACCGTTTACGAAGACAGCGATTCGCTGTTCAATTCGTTCAAGGCGGGAGCGCGCGGTTATCTGCTCAAGCGCACAGCGCCGGTGCGTTTGCTGGATGCGATCCGCGACGTGCATGAAGGCGGTTCGCCGATGACGCCGCATTTGGCGCGGCGGGTCGTGGATTATCTTTCGAAACCGGCCGGCAACTCGCCGTTGTCGCGGGTCTCAAGTTTGACGCCGGGCGAAAGGGAGTTCCTTGACCAGCTTGCCAATGGGTATGCCTACAAGGAAATCGCCGAACGGATGAACATCAGCATTGATACCGTGCGCAGTTACGTGCGGACGGTTTATGAAAAACTCCATGTCCATTCCCGGACGGAGGCGGTCGTAAAATATTTGCGCGGCTGATGGACCATGTCGTACCCCAATGCTGTGCCGCCGCTTCACACTCAATTTCCTACCGCACAAACATGCGGTGGAATACCGCATAAATATCACTACTATGACATCAATGACCACCTGCACGTTTCGCAAACGGCCCGACTCGTCGCGTCGGGCGTGCCGCCGTCGCGTGCAGGCAAACATCGGTGTTAACAGGACAAACCTACTATGAAAATCACTTCAAGAAATATAGCAAGTTGGGCCGTGGCGTTGTTTTCGGTCCTTGGTCTGTTGTCTTTTGCTTCGCCGGCACGCGCCGGGGGCGACAAGACGTTCGCCGGTGATGGCCGGACCGATTGGGGTGGGCCAATCGGCAAAGCGACATTGGAAATCAGCGATGATACCACGAACGTTTATGGCACGCTGACCATCAACCAAAACAGCACCGGAGGCAACGTGCTGGTGATTTACATCCAGTCGGGCACGAATGGTGGTTTCAGCAACACCTCTGGATTCGCCGACGATCAGGACGATAACCGCGTCGGAATTTCCGGATTCAAGACCGGCCAGGGCAGGAGCGTTTTTAATTTTTTAAGCGGTTTCACGCCACAATACGCGTTGAGCATCGATCTTGGAAATTTCGCCGGATTGTGGGGACTGACCAATGGCGGTAGTGGCAGCCTTCCATTCATCGCGAACGCGAACTTGACGCCATCGACCGGCAGCGGACCGGGCGTTTTCACCTTCAGTTTCCCTCTTTCCGCGCTCGGTTTGCCCAGCGGTCCTTCGGTGGTCGGCAAAACCATCACATTGGGCGGCACATACATTTCCGCCACCGGCTATCGTTCGCCTGAAGCAATCTGTGGCGACACCGATGGAACCAGCGGCTGGAATCCAACAGCAGAGACAGCCGTGGGCTCCTATTTGATTGGCGAACAGCCAACGACCACTTATCCCATCACCTTCCAGGTGGACATGACCGCGATGCTGGATGCGGGAGCGTTCAATCCCGGCAGTGGCGATCAAGTGCAAGTTAGCGGCAGTTTCAATAATCATACCAACGGCTTCTATTTGAGCCCTGAAGTCAACACGAACATCTATTCTGCAACTTACAATTCCACAGACCCGCTTGGAACTGCAGAGACATATTCCTACACCATCATTTTAGGCGGGGGCGGGAACACTCCCGAATCCACCGATGCGCGCACGTTCACCCTGACCAACACCCAGACCCTGCCGGTCTGGTATTTCAGCTCCTTCGCGCCAGCCACTAACGCCACTGTGCCGTTGACCTTCAGCGTTGATATGAGCGTGCAGATTGGCGCGGGAAATTTCAATCCGGCTGTTGATTCGGTTTATGCATATGGCGATTTCGATGAAAATGCCGCGCTTACGTGGGGTCCCAGCACGCCGCTTACCGCCAGCCAGACCAACACGAATGTTTACGTGGGCACGTTCGGTGATGGAAATTATGTAGGGACGCCCTGCCAGTATAAGTTCGTCCGTTATTCCTCCAGCCTGGGCCAATATATTTATGAGAGCCGGCCCAACCGCCAATACAAAACGCCCGCGAGCGCGGAAACGTTCCCGACGGTTTATTTCAATGACCAGACCAACGTCACGGACGTGACCTTCACGGTGGACATGTCGGCACAGACCTATTTCGGCAAATTCACGCCGGGGTCGGACACCATCGCAGTGCAGGGGAGTTTCAACGGCTGGACGAGTTCCGTTTGCACGAATGACCCGAACAACACCAACTTTTATCAGGCAACGATTCCCATCTTTGATGCGCCAGGAACGACGGAGCAATTCAAGTTCGTCACTTACGGGCCGGGCATCAACGGCACCGATTATGAAAGCCCGATCTCGACCGCAGGCAACAATCGCAGCTTTGTCCTGCCGTCCAGCAGCACGAACCTGCCCGTGTATGCCTTCAGCGATCAATATCTGAGCGATTATTTGCTGACCAACGTCACCGTGGTGTTCACAGTCAACATGACCAACGCCCAGCAGTATGGCTCAGGGACACCGTTCAACACGAACAGCGACAGTGTTTACATCAACGGCGATTTCCTGGGCTGGCCGACGTGGGCCACGACGCTGCCTCAATTGGCACCAGAGGGCAACCTGCTTTACACTTACTCGAATGTGTTCAACGCCGGCAGCCCTGTCGTGGTCAATTACAAGTACAGCATTGACGGCAGCGACAATGAAGCCGGCTTTGGCCAGAACCATGTGCGTTACATCCGTAGCTACGGCACGTATTACATGCCGGTGGATACATTTGGCAATCCGGTCGTGGAACAGTCCTTCGGGAACCTGCGCATCGGCCAGCCGTCGGGCGGGCACGTCCCGATAACGTGGCTTGGCCGTCCGGGAGTGCATTTGCAGGTAAGCTCGAATGTGAAAGGTCCTTGGGTTGACCATCCTGAGACCGACGCGTTAAGTGCAACCAACTGGCCGGTTGGCGGCAGCAGTTTGTATTTCCGGCTTGTTCATCTGGAACAATGAGCCGAGTAGTCACCGGGCCGGAGCGTGCGATGCGCTCCGGCCCGGTAATAAATTGTTTGAATAGCAGATTAAAAACGGCAAGGGGTCGTGAAATGAAGGCCAAAAGAGCAGCTTTTACTTTGATCGAGTTGTTGGTGGTGATTGCCATCATTGCCATCCTTGCCGGCCTGCTGTTGCCCGCGCTGGCCAAGGCCAAGCAAAAAGCCTGGGCGACCAACTGCATCAACAACAAGAAACAACTTGCCCTCGCGTGGCACATGTACGCGGACGATTTTAATGATCATTTGGCAATCAACGCAGACCAATCTTTACAGGATCAGGCTGGAGATATGTCATGGGTTTACCACGTCGATTTAAATTGGGACCCCAACACGGCTTATACAAACATTATCTATATCATTGATCCTCAATATGCGAGCCTTGGCCCGTACTTTGCCAAAAACCCCAACATCCTCAGATGTCCCGCTGATATTTATTTGAGCACCTCGCAAAAGGCGGCGGGCTGGAGTTTCCGCGATCGCAGCGTGGCAATGGACGCTGCGGTTGGCGCGGGCAACACGATCAACGGCGCTCCGGGTTCCAAGCCCGGCACAATTTCCTATCTGAGTCCTTTTTTTGTCGCCGTGACCATGTCCGACCTCGTCAATCCCGGCGCGAGCCAAAGCTGGCTGTTCATTGACGAGCATCCGGACAGCATTGATGACGGCATCCTTTACACCAGCCCTGGCATGACTTCCGGCACCGGAGAATTCACCGAGTTGCCGGCCTTTTATCATGGCAACGCTTGCGGCATCAGCTTCTGCGATGGCCATGCTGAAATCCATAAATGGACGAATCCACAAACGATGCTGCCAGTCATTTATAATCAGGCGGCCCGCCAGAGGGTTTCCGTGGTCCAGGACGAGGACCTCGCCTATCTCGCAAGAGTGACTCCGAGGAGCCCCTGACTTTAGGCTCGGACTAGGTGGGACGGCAGCAATTTAGGTTTGCGCATTCGGGCTAAATCGCATTCAGTTTTCAAAGATTGAAACGGCGGCGCACTAAAACGAATTCTGCCCGTCTGCAAAAGACTGACCACCCGGACCGCAAAACTTCGCAACCTCCCTTGTCTGCCGGACGCAGACGATTGTTTCGCCTGCTCGCCTCCATTGTTCTTCCGTTGCTGGTTTTGTGCGGCCTTGAAGCAGGTTTGCGCATCAGCGGTTACGGACGTTCGCTGCACTTCTTCAAAAAAATCGACATTGGCGGTCACGAATACCTGGTCAATGACGACCTGTTCGCGCTGAAATTTTTTCCGCCTGAGATGACGCGCACGACATCCGCCCTGCGCATGGAACCGCAAAAACCTCCCGATGTCTTTCGCATCTTCATCTTTGGTGAATCCGCCGCGATGGGTGATCCCGAACCTGCGTATGGTCCCGGGCGTTATTTGGAAATCCTCTTGCGCGAGCGTTATCCCGGCGAGCGTTTTGAGGTCATCAACACCGGCATCACCGCCATCAATTCGCATGTGATTTTGCCGATTGCCCGCGAATGCGCGAATAAACAAGGCGATCTGTGGATCATTTACATGGGCAACAATGAGATGGTCGGGCCGTTCGGCGCGGCGACCGTTTTTGGCGCGCAAGCGCCGCCGGCATGGCTGGTCCGCGTCAGCCTTGCGCTCAAGGAAACGCGCAGCGGCCAGTTGCTCGCGGCGATGGGCCGCAAACTCACTGGAAAACCGGGCAGCGGCCGCGCCTGGGGCGGCATGCAGATGTTCACCGAAAATAAAATCGCGCCGGACGACCATCGCCGCGACATGGTGCATCGAAATTTCCAAAAGAATTTGCGCGACATCGTTCGATGCGGGCTTGGCTCCGGCGCAAAACTTTTGTTGAGCACCGTTGCGGTGAATTTGAAGGATTGCGCGCCGTTTGCTTCCGAGCCGGTGACGAACCTTGCGCCGGCAGATGCGGCCGGTCACGAGCAGGCGATTTCGAACGCCAGAATTGAAATGGGGCAGGGGAATTATGCTGACGCGATCCCAAAATTGGAACAGGCGATGAAGCTCGCGCCGCAATCGGCTGAAGCCAGTTACATGCTTGGCGAATGCCGGTTGCAGACAGAAGACGCGGCCGATGCTCGGAAGCAATTCCAAAACGCGTGCGATTTCGACACGCTGCCCTTTCGCGCCGATTCGCAAATCAATGGAACCATCGCTGATTTGGGCCGCAAACAAAATGCCGCGCGATTACGCTGGCTCGATGCCGCGGACGCGTTGTCCACCAACGGACTCTGCGGCAATGAAACTTTTTACGAGCATGTGCATTTTAATTTCGACGGCGCTTACCGGCTGGCGCGCACGTGGGCTGCGCAAATCGAAGGCATGCTGCCGCCAACAATGAAACCGCTCGGTGATTGGGCTTCGCAGGAACTTTGCGAACGGCGTTTGGGCCTTACCGACTGGAACCGCGCGGCCATTATTGAGTCGGTGATCAAACGATTGCACGATCCGCCCTTGAGCTTGCAGGCGAACAATGCCGAACGTGTCGCGGCGCTGCAGGCGCAAGTGGATGAATTGCGAAAGCGGATGTCCGTACCGGAGGCGACCAATGCCGCGCGCGAAATTTACGCGGAGGCATTGCGGCTTGCGCCTGACGATTATTATCTGCACGAAAATTACGGGGCATTTCTCGCGCTCACGCAGGAAACTTCGCAAGCGGTTGCCGAATGGCGGCGCGTGCATGAATTGATGCCGCAGGATTTTGTGACCGATTATCGGCTTGCAGATTTGCTGGTCACCCAACGCGAGTTTTCGGAAGCCGAATCTTTGCTCGATGCCGCGCTCGCGGCGCATCCGGGATTCACCGAGGGCTGGATGAAACTGGGCGAAGCGCATGCGGCGGAATCGAAGTTGGACCTGGCGTTCCAGGAATATGAGCGCGCGAAGCAATTGCGCCCGAATGATGCGACGATTTACTACGAGCTTGGCCGGATATTGTCGCGATTGAAACGTTCGCCGGAATCCATCGCGAGCTTTCGCGAGGCGATCCGGCTGCGTCCGGGTTATTGGGAGGCGCATTACACGCTGGGCGGCGAACTGGGCATGCACGATAAATTCCAGGAAGCTCGCGACGAATTCCAAGAGGTCGCGCGGTTGCAACCGAATTACCCTGATGGACATTTGAACCTCGGCGTTGCATTGTTGAAGCTCGGCCAGTTTGACGGCGCTGCTCGCGAATTTGAGCTGACCCTGCAATTGGATCCGAATAATAAAACTGCGCAGCTTTATTTGCGCCAGGCTCAAATTTTGGAAAATCGGCAGCATTAATTTTTCAGAAAAGACTTTGGCTATATTGCAGGACGGGCAGGAATGTAACAAAAGTAGCAGTTTGGGGAGCGCGACCGTCTCGGTTGCCGCGCCCGGCGTCTCGCCGGGCGCTTCTTAACTCCTTTCCGTTCGGCGAGACGCCGAACGGGGCACGCGGGACGCGTGCGCTCCCCAATTCCTATCCCAGTTCCATTCTTGTCCACTTACGAAGAATATTTTCTACAGAACAGCAAGTTGCCCGTTCCACCCGGAAATTAACCATCCCATTCTGACCAAAGAAAACGACCGTAGTTTTATTTCAACTGCTCGAGTCACGGGATCAAGATTACCTGGTAAAATTCGCTGACGGGATTGGGCGAGGAATCGAAATAAAAGGTGGAACCGCCATTGCCCGGAATCACGCCGCTGATGGGCTGGAAGGGCTCATTCAGGTTGGTCGTGGCGAGGACTTGATAATTGAGATTGGAGTAACTGTTCCAAACGATGGTGCGTCCGGAAGAATCGCCCGTGATGCTCGTGATGTTAAACGCGGGATTGATGACATTCACCGTGCGCGTCGCGCTGAGGGTAGTTGCGCTATTGGTGAAATTGATTTGGATGATGTTTGTTCCAGGCTGCGCGCCGGTCCAATTGTAAGTCAACGTGTTCAAGCCGTAGCCGCAGGCCGATGAACCGATGCTGTAAAGCGAAGCGCCGTTTGTGCCGGTGCGTGGTTGTGTGACGCCATTGATGGAAACGGTGAAGTAACTCGTATTGGTGGTAGTCAGGCTCGTGCTAAAGCAAGCCTGTATCGCATAATTGGACTTTTCCGTCAGGTATAGAGTCTGTCCATCGGTCGAAGGCGAACTGATCTCCAAACTCTGCGCAGGCGCGGCTGTGTTGACTGAACGGGTCAGGGCCGTGAACCGGTTTGTATAAGCGCTCGTGGTCAGCTTGTTCAAATGGATGGTGATGGTTGCGGTGCCATTGCTGGGAACGGCGGCGTAATTGAAATGAAATTCCTGCGGCAGGTTTGGATATTGGATGTTCAATGAGCCGCTCGGAGCCACCAATTGCGCGGGCACAAATGCCGGCACGCCGTTGCTCAATCCGTTGCCATTCGGATAACCGGTCACGCCATCGTCGTTGTTCGGATTGCTGTCGGAAATGTTGTAAGTGACGCCCGTGGTGTTGGCATCGGCGCGAACAACAACTGTGTAACTCGGACTGGTGATGTTTGAACCGTCTGCAGAAGGAAATGCAATGACGCCGCCGGGCAATTGGGCGTCGTAGTAGAAAGTCTGCGAGAACGTATTGAACACGCTCGATTTCCCGCTGCGCGGCAGGAACGTTCGCGCGCGCACGATATGAAATCCTTCCTGCAAACCGTTGGTGGTATTGGCAGGATTCAAGTCGTTATGCAGCCAGATGAGCGCGTTGGTTGGATTGAAATTGGTGACGGCATATTGAGTCAGGCCGTATAATTTCGAGCCGGACGATTCGGAATCAGAAATCGGCTGCGCAATATTGCGATAGAACAGCGCGACCTTGTACCGGACCTGCGTGCCGTTGGGCTGGCCGGGAATCGTGCCCATCCACCAATCAATATTGCTCGTGACATTGTCATGATTGACGAAAGAAGCCCTAACTGTCTGCGTCGTCCCCTGGCCAATGCCGAATGAACCTTCAGGATTGCTGCCATCCGTCGTGTAGTAAATGTAACAAGTGTTGATCTGGAATTGGTAACCGACCTTGACCCAGACTTGGACCGATTGTCCGGCGCCAGGGGCAAGCGGATACAACTGGCTCGCCGGATTCGCGCTTTGGCTGGTCACGATGTTGGTCGGATCGTGGAAAACCCAATTTGCGGTCTGGTTGGTGATGGTTTGTTTATAACCAGCGCCCGGAACCACGACGATGTTGTTCGTGCCGACCGTGTAGTAATAAGTTTCCGCGCCCAGCGAGACGATGTTGTTGCTGAGAATGTTTCGCGCGGCGAATTTTTCCGGACCGTTTTGGAATTGGAACGCGCTTTGTTCGTAGCCGAGAAAAACGTCCGTGGCATAACCGGGCTTGTTGTCGCGCAAATCGGTGCCATTCGTCGGGCCCAAACCCATCTGGCTGTTGATGTCCACGCCACCATCGAGCTTGATCAATGTGTTGGCCGATGAAGCGTCGTTTTCGACGACGATGTCGAAGTTCGCATTTGTCACCACTGGAACATCAATCGCGTAGGTCAGATTGCCGACATTCGTGCCGCCGATGACGTTGCCGTATTGATCCACGCTGCCGCGCATGGCAAAGGGATAAATGGGATTGAACCCAGCATCGCCGTTCGTGCCGTCCTGGCGGTCAACGATGACGCGCGGAGCATCAACGCCGCCCTGGCGCAAAGTGATGGCAGGCTTGAGCGCCGCGCGGCTGGCTTCCGGCCATTGATAGCCATACATCACGTAACCGCCGCTGGGGACGGTCAATTCGACCGCGCCGCCGTTTTGTGCGAGAGTTTGGCCGCCGACATAAATCAAACGATTTTGCGGCACGGGATCGTTGGCGGTGGCGATCGCCTGATTGGTGCTTTGCGTCGCGCCGTGCACGAGCAATTTTGCGTAAGCGCGATTTGCGCCCGAGGAAGTTTTGGCCATCTGCACGATGACCGAGCCGGGCGGAAAACCAACCACCACGCCCAGGCCGCGCGAATTGGAAACCGGCATCCCGCCATAATAACCATCCGGCGTGCGCGAAATGCCGTCATCAAAACTGGTATCGCCCGGGTAACCGTAATTGTCATTCATCCCGAACAGCACGACATCCTGGTTTTGCGGTTGGGTGTTGGTGCCTTCGCGATTGTCGGCGCGTTCGAAGAGAACGATGTCGTTGTCGCTCCAGCGCGGCCATGTCACTTCTCCGCGCGCCATCTGGTTGTGGATCCAGGCGAGTTCAGGCATTTGATCGTCGCCGTATTCGCCGAAAGCATTGGCGTCGGCGACGGTTGGGAAATAACTCGGCGGCCCAGATTGATTGTAATCGTCCGTGTAAATGATGCCGATGCCCTGTTGCATGAAATTATAGGCGTCCTGCAAATCGCGATGGTTCGCGTAAGCGCCGGTTGAATCCTGATTTTGCGCATACTGAACGCCTTGGGTGACGGGAAAGCAGGCATTGCCATTGACCGCGGGCGGAGTGTAAGTGGCTGAATCCAATCCTTGCAATCCGGCGCTGGGATTGCCGAGATTGTTGTTGAACACATTGTGCAACGGGGTGTTCAACAGCCGCATTCCGGTAAGAATATATTCGCCCATGCTCGGCGGCGGGCCGAGATGTTCGCCGAAAAGCATGGCGTCGTTGCGCGGGACTTCGGTGTCGAAGCAACTGTTTCGCATGTCATCGCGCTCGATGTAGCCATTGCCAAGGACGTTGCTGCCGTAACCGTGCACATAATCGTACATGGCCTGGATGCCGCCGACGTAGCCATTGAAACTTGGCGAGGAATCGCCAAAAAACCCGGAGGGAACGTGCTTGACTGCATCGAGACGAAAGCCGTCGCATTTGGTGGTGTAGAGCGTCCACATCGCCGCGCGAATCAAATAAGCGCTGACATCTTCAGGGACAGGCTGGCCGTGACCGTCGAACGGATGCCATGGGCCGCCGAGCGAAACGCCATTGGTATCCATGTAATACGCGGGATTGAATGGCTGACGGACGAACACCGGCTTGGTGATGGTGCTGCCCAGCGACGGGCCGAAATTGTTGTTCACGGAGCCGGGCTCGTTGGCAAGGTCCACGAGGCCGGAAAGCGGTTCGTTCTGGACGTCCCATTGATTATTGAAATCCTGGATGGAAGGCCAGTTTTGATAATAGCCGTTGGTGGTGGTTTGAAGATGGAAATCTTGCGGGACCAACCCGGGATAAAAATTGGTGGGCGTTTGCGCGTTGTAACCAGGCACGGTCGTGGCGCGATGGTTCATGATATTATCAAAATAGACGCGGATGCCAAAGCGATGGGCGACCTGGACCATCTGCAAAAGTTGCGCCTCGGTCCCGTAACGCGTCGCCACGCTGCCGGCCTGGTTGAGATTGCCGAGGTCGAACGGATCGAATTGATCGTAGCCAACGGAGTAACCGCCGCTTGCGCCTTTGGCCGGCGGGGGGAGCCAGAGCGCGTCGTAACCGGCTTCGGCGATTTCCGGCATTTTTTGCGTCACCTGCGCCCAGGTGCAGTTGAACAATTCCAGGATCTGCTCGGCGCGGGCGTTGAAGGCGGACAATCCGAGCAACAGCGACAACAAAATCAGCGCCCTGCAACGATGCAACAATGCGGGGAAATGTCGGTTCATTCGGGAAAAGCAAGCGCGGGGCAGCGCGACCAATTGGTGCAGCGGAATCACGGCGTTATGGGCAAAAACATGTCATGCGCACGAAACAAATACATTCGGGCATCCAAGGCATGATGCTGCCAGTTTGCGCAAGGTGAGTCCACCGCATATTTGTGCGGGCACAGCCTGCGGGCGATTGACATTGGCATCTTTTTTGCCCACCGTGGCATGGAAGTTCATGGAAACCGAACCCGACCATTCGCAACGCAGCCCGGCAGAATGGTCCGGGGCGCGGTTGGTCATCCAAAAATGGCTGGCGCGACGTTGCGCGACGGAATCCATGATGAACTTCGTCGGCGGCGCGGTCTTTTTCGTGTTTGGACTGGTGGCGCTGGTGTTGACCTCCTGCGTCATGGCCGCAATGGTGCTGCTCATCCTGGTGGGAGTGAACGGAGCTTTTGCCTTCTTCGGTTTCGGTGTGTACCTGGTGCGGCCGCTCATTTTCGGGATTCTGTTCGCGGTGTTCCTGCTGTATTCCATCGCACACGCGTACAAAACGCGATGGGGCGAGGAGGCCGCGGGCAAGGTGGATTTTGAAACGTCCTTCTCGTCAATGAAAAGCTTGATGCTGGAGTTTTTGTCCGCCGGGCCGATCCTGTTCATCCTGTCGGTGCAGGATTTTCAGCGTTATCTGCGGTTGTCGCGGCTGGATGTTGCCCATGTGAGCGCGCTGCTGCTTTGGTTGTACGACAAGGGTGGCCGGGCCGGTTTTGCGGAGATTGCCATGGCCTTTCCCGGTCTCAACGCCATTCGCGTGCTGCCGCAATTGCGCGATTTGCCGGGCATCCATTGGTGGGCGGCGGAGGGCGAGATTTCCATATCAGAAACATTGGAACGCATCTTTGCGGGATTGCTGGGACGCGAACCGAAGAACCCGCGCTTTTTCCAAAGTTCAACGTATGAAGAGCGCCATCGCCCAAGGGAGGATGAGCAAACAGTGCCGGCCGTGGACGACGATATTTATAGCTGGTATCGCGCATTGAATCTACCGGCGTTCGCGCCGTTGCAGCAGGTCAAGGCCCGATACCGAAAGCTGGCCAAGATTCATCATCCCGATGCGCATTCATCCGCCAGCAACGGCGAACTTCCAAACGACGAGCAGATGAAACGCATCAACGAGGCGTACCATAACATCGTGAAAAACTCGCAAAAGCAGGCGGGTTTTGCGCCGGATTGAAAAAGGCGGATGATTCAATTCAGCCACGAATTGAACACGGATAAGCAGAAATTTAAGAAGGAACTCATAAACTCAGGAAAGCAGGATTTCCATCCCTGAGTTCGTGAGTTCCTTTTTGATTTAAGACGAAAAAAACAGGCCAATGAACCGATTACCGAAAATAGCAAGTTACTTGTTATAAATGCGCGAACGTGGCTATTCCGAGTTTGGAGTCCCGCCTTCAAGCGGCCCGAATTGTTTTCCGCTTTTTGCCGCCTAAAGGCGGAACTCCAAACACGGATGGGCTCGCGCGCATTCCGAATCCGTGTTTTTTCCGTGTTTCATCCGTGGCTTGCTTCGCATCCGCACAACTTCTTTCACTGAAAATATTTGGAGCCGTTTGTCCGTATTCTTACGAAAGATGTCCGTATCCGTCTTACATAATTAATCTTGTTAAATTTTGAAGACTGCCTAAACTGCGAAGCTGATACGTCAACCCATGATTATGAAAAGAGTACGTTTGACGGTGCTTTTTTGTGCCGTTCTGTTGTCAATGCAGGCTTCTGCATTGTTTGCCCAATCATTGACATTGCTTCACGGATTTGGAGCGACCAAGGATGGCCAATCTCCCGCTGGCGGCGTCACATTGTTTGGGTCCACATTATACGGCACAACCCTTTTGGGCGATACCGGCAGCGGTTACGATGCGGGCACCATTTATTCAATTGCCACCAACGGCTCGGCTTACAGTGTTTTGTACAGCTTCAGCGGTCCTGATGGACAAAACCCGAGCTCTGTCCCCGTGGTTTCCGGCGGTTTTATCTATGGCACCACGGATGGCGGCGGCTCGAATAACTTTGGCGTGATTTATCGTCTGGCCCTGACCGGCAGCAATAATTTCAACGTGCTGCATACGTTCGACGGCGGAGCTGGCGGAAGTTCCCCGCAAGGTGATTTATTGCTTTCGGGCGGAACACTGTATGGAACCGCCGCCGGCGGACTCACCAATACCGGCGCGGTTTATTCCATCGGCATCAACGGTGACAGCTTTACCCCCCTGCATAGTTTTTCTGGCGGAGCCGACGGCGGCCAACCGGGTCCTGGCCAGCTCGTTTTGTCGGGCGGCACGCTTTACGGAACGACGGTGGAAAACGGGGCCAATAATTATGGAGTGATTTATTCCGTCTCCACCAACGGCAGCAATTTTACCGTCCTGCATACGTTCGACAAAACGAACGGCGGGACACCCATGGGCAACCTCGTGCTCTCGGGCAGTACGTTGTACGGAACAGTTGAGGTTGGCGGCACCAATGGCGAGGGCGCTGTGTTTGCCATCGGAACTGACGGGAGCAATTATCGCCAATTGTATGCTTTTGGAGCGATTGGGGGTGGCTTGATTCCAACATGCACTTTGGCGATTTCGAGCAATACCCTTTACGGCACGACTAGCGAGGGAGGAAGTGGCGGAGTCGGGACGGTCTTTGCCATCAACACGGACGGGTCTGGATATAATGTCCTCTACAATTTTTCGACACTTGGAGAGACCAACACTCCGGCAATTGCAACCATACCTACAAACGCGGATGGAGCCACTCCGTACGGAACCCTGCTGATATCCGGGACCAACATTTTCGGTGTCGCTCAGCAAGGAGGCCCGAATGGATATGGCACGGTTTTCGAGCTGCCGATTCCACCCGCGTCAACGCCACCGCCGCAATTCATGCCGTTTTTCACGCACGCTGTCCTGTTGCCGCCATACACGAACGGCTGGTATTACATGGGACATGAAGGCGTGGATACGGACGCCTTCGGGTATTTCAACATGACCTATTACCCGTATGTTCTCCATCTGGACATGAGCTGGGAATATGTGCTTGATGCCGGAAATGCGGCGCACGGCGCTTATTTCTATGATTTCACCGACAGCGCCTGGTTTTATACCGAGCCGGCCTTGTTCCCATACATCTATGATTTCAACCTGAATCACTGGCTCTATTATTTTCCAAAAAGCGGATCAACCGATAGATACACCTCCGGCCCGCGCGATTTCGACATTTTGCCGGGCACAAACGTCGTCCAGCACCTTTGAGTGCTTTTCCGATGTGCGAGTGGGTGCATTTCATGGATGTTTATAAGGACCGTTTTTCGTTCAGCATTACCAGGCGACTGGAAAGTCGCCTGAACTCGCAGGCTGGAA
>DASRBR010000621.1:0-4507 GCA_035653495.1 Verrucomicrobiia bacterium | reverse complement strand
GTTCACGTTAAGCCTGGACGATTTCGTGGTGAGCTTTTTCACGAGCGGCCCCGGATCCACCACGTTGCCCATCCTGATTTATTCCTCAGTCAAGCGCGGCATCACACCCGACATCAACGCGCTTTCGACATTGATCGTGCTGGCTTCTATTGCGGGCACAATCATCGTCACGCTGCTGCAACGCAGCCGAAAAAACTGATTTTGCAATTATGAAAAGAAAGAAAAGAATGAGCATCCGTCCCAAACCGCGTAACGCAGGCTTTCCAGCCTGCGGGTTCAAGGGACTTTCCAGTCCCTCTCGGTGTTTGGTGGCAATTCTCTTTATCTTCGTCTTTGCTTTGCCCCTCCACGCCGCGCCGCAAACGCTCAATCTCTTCATCTGGAGCGAATACATTGACCCAAAACTCGTCGCACAATTCGAGAAGGAACAGGATTGCCACGTCAACATTGACCTTTACGAGGACGCCGAAAGCATGCTCGCGAAAATGCAGGGCGGTGGCGATTCGTTGTACGATGTCGTCGTGCCGCCCGATCACATCGTTGCCGCGATGGTGAAGTTGAACCTGCTTGCGCCGCTCCGTCACAAAAACATTCCCAACCTGAAAAATCTCGAGCCCAAATTCGCCAGCCCGCCTTATGACCGCGGCAACCGTTACACCGTCGCGTATCAATGGGGCACGGTCGGCGTTTTTGCGCGAAAGGCGAATGGCGAACCGCAGATGCCGCAGACTTGGGCGATTTTTTTCGACCCAAAACAACAGCCAGGCCCGTTCGTGCTGATTGATTCTGTGCGCGACACCATTGGCGCGGCGTTGAAATATAAAGGCTACAGCCTCAATTCGACGAATCCCAAGGAACTGAAGGAAGCGCGCGACCTCATCATCGCGGCCAAGCAACGCTCGGTCGGATTTGAGGGCAGCGTGGGCGCGAAGAACAAGGTGCTCGCAAAAACCGCGCGCGTGGCCATCGTTTACAGCGGCGAAGGCGTGCGCGGCATGGGCGAGGACAAGCAGACTGTTTATTTCATTCCGCGCGAAGGCAGCCAAATCTGGCTCGACAATCTTGTCGTGCCCGCCCATGCGCCGCATCGCGATCTTGCGGAAAAATTCATCAACTTCATCCTCGACGCCAAAGTCGGCGCGCAATTGTCCGCTTACACCCAATTCGCCTCGCCCAACAAAGCGTCGCGACAATTCATTCCTGCCAGTGATTTGAACAATCCCGCGATCTATCCACCCGAGGATGTGCTCGCCAAGCTCGAATTTCTGCAGGACCTCGGCGGCAAAACGCGCCTCTACGATGAGATTTGGACGCAAATAAAGGCTAAGTAGTTCCGTGCTTTAGCGAATTGAATGCGGCCGGCCCATCCAGACATCGTTGAAGCCCGGGGAATAATTTGCGCCGATGAGTTGCGCATCCTTGAACCACGGCCAGGTTGTTGTGAGCAGGCCGGTGTCCAACACCTTGACGTCAATCGGCGTTTGCGGCCATGGCCGATGCCAGATGCGGAAATAGCGCGCGCCGGATCCCAATTGCGTGAAAGCAGTGTAACGCTCCAATAAAAACTCGTCCTTGGTTCCGGTTTTGCAGGGCAAGAATACTGCTTCCGGGTCAATCACGGCATTATACTTGAGCTTATCCGTCCCCTGGTTCGTATTCGTCGCATCAAGTACAGCCCCCTGCAAACAACCTCTCTCGTGCTCGTGGCGGTATTCCAGTTTCCCCAGCCTGTACGGCAGCCCAAAAATTCCTGGCCCCAACGCCACGCTCAGCCGGTTCGAAAGCCATTCCGCCAGAAAATAAATTCCCGTTTCGCTCCCATGCCGCACGTAAGCGCGCACGTTCAGGAATTCGTGCCCGGAAATCGGTTTCAGCAGCAGTTCCGAAAATTTTCCGCCGATGCGCGGACGCATCCGGCGCATCGTGAACGCCACCAGGCTCACGTACGCCCTGCCCTCGTCCAAATCCAATTCGAACGGCACCACTCGTTGCAAAACTTCCGGGTCCACTTCGTAATGGATGAACACCGCCCGCAACCAGTCTCCATAAAACAGCGGCTCGTCTGCTACGCCCAGCATGCGTTCCCTGGCAGCGTTGCTCAAGCAACCCGGTTCACGGGCGATGGTTTCCATTTTATTTCCCCTTCAACGCGGCCCACACGTAAATCACCGGCAGGTATGCGAACACGATATTGGTGGCGTGGTACCCCAACCGCCAGAGATTGTTCGTCAGGTACGGGCGCACATCGAAAATGAAACACGCGGCGATCAGTCGGATAGTCCAAAAACCCGCCATGAACAGGCACATTGCGCGCGCGAGATTTTCGCCCGACGCCAGCGTGTCCGCAAAGACGAACGTGATCGTCCCGAAACACACAAGGGAAAATCCGATGAAGGTGTAATACACCCAGAACAATCGGCGGATAAATATTGGCAACGTGGCGATATGGGCGCGGAGGTTCACGGCCCGCGGCATGGTCGCCCCCGCGCAAATCAGCCCGATGTGCAGGAGTCCCGCGATTTGAAGTGCCAGGATTAGGTTCAATTTCATAAGTTCCTTTCACGTTGCGCCGATGGCGTGCAGCATCGGCAGGATGACGTTTCTGATGAACGGCGGATGAAAGAGCCAAAAGGCCGGAATGGCCGTCACCGCGATGGTGAATGAGCGATGAGCTAGCGGATGGCCTTGGGTCCATTTCTTGACTGGTTTCCAATTCTCCAGGCAAAGGCCCAAACCTTGCAGCAGAAAATAAAGCGTTGGCAAACCGTATCCGCCGCGCGCCGGGATCGAGAGCAGCAGATCATGGATCAGTCCTGAGACGAAAAAGACCGCGAGCGTCGCGCCGATTACGCCGACGTGCCGAAAAAGTTTTCGGAAGATCAATTTGTGCACAAGCAGATTGAAGGCGGCGTTCCAACGCACGCCCCAAAATTCGGCGAGCGATTTCGCCAAAATCGGCGCGCGCATGATTGGTTGCGCATCGGCACCTAACGCTTGCCATCCGAGCGCCAGCAGATGAAACGTGCCGAAATGCAGAAGGAAAACGCATCCAATAAGACCACTCCAACCCATCAACAACGGCTCTGGCGCGAGCTTCGCGAATTCCCAAACCATTGCCGCACCGAAAAACGTCTTGAGCATGGCAGCAATCCATTCGCGCAATTCTGGCCGTGGAGCATGACGATGCGGATCGAGAAAAGCGCTTGCGTCCATTCCCGGCCAGGCGAAGAGATACGCCCAATGACGCCACATGGCGGCGTCGTTGACCGGGCACTGCCACCAAGTAAGCCATTTGCAGCCGAAGAAAAGCGCAAGCGCCATCGTCCACATGAAAACCCAGGATGGCACCGCATTTCTGAAAATCCACGCGATTGCCGTTAAAATCAGCAGCGGCAGCCAGCCGAACAAATCATGCCAGAATCCGGTCCCCCAAATGTGAAAGCGATTTTTGTGAGCGGGCGCAGGAAAGAATTCGACAATGTCTTTCGAGATGCGGCTCATATCCGGCAACCTCCTTTCACGCAATAACGCCGTCGCGCCAAGGCGGCGTAAGCCCGGCGCAAGACGAACCTCGCGCCGGGCAGATGCGCCACCAGGCGCAGTCCCCATCCCCACCAAAAATAACGGGCCAGATAAACCACCGCGTCCGCGCCGCCGATGATTTTTCCGTTCTTCGTGAGCAGCTTCATTTCGTCCGGCAATTCTCCCGGGGCGAGACCGAGCAACTCACGCACCCAATCTGTTTGCAACGGCGCAAGCCCGACACCGCGTCGAAGCAAGCGCTCGCGAAAACGTTCCGCCAGGTCGCGGCAGAATTTGCACTCCGCATCGTAGAACGCCCATTCTTTGCACTGTTCTGTAATTTCTGTATTCACAGAAATATATCCGCAAAAAATTTTATCTTCCCATTCCCAAAATCTTCAATGCCCGGTCGCCCAGCTTCACGAATTTGGCCAAAGTGTTCGCTGGCCAGTTCCGCACCTGCATGTACCAAGCGGTGGTAAGCTCAAAGAAATCACGCAATGCCTGCAACCGTTCCAGCGTGTAAGCGTCCTTCGTTTTTTCCTGTTCGGCTTCGGCGATGCATTCGCGAAGCATTGCCAGCGTGGGATCGATCTCGCGCCGCTTGCGTTCGTCCAAAACGACGCGGAACAGTTCCCAAACGTCCTTCATGGATTCAAAATGGTCGCGTTTGTCGCCCAGGACGTGGACCATTTTGACAATCCCCCACCCCTGCAATTCCTTGAGGCTGGTGCTGACGTTCGAACGCGCCACGCCGAGCGCCTCCACGATCTCCTCCGCGTGCAGTGGCCGGGGAGAAATGTAGAGCAGCGCATGGATTTGTGCCACCGTGCGATTGATGCCCCAGCGCGTGCCCATCTCCCCCCAATGGAGGATGAACTTCTGCTGGGTTGGAGTGAGCGGTGTCATATTTCGTTTATTTCTGTCTATACAGAAATTACAAAAACATCAGTTATTTGTCAACTGGTTTTTTCCGAAATAACGG
>DASRBR010000620.1:0-2587 GCA_035653495.1 Verrucomicrobiia bacterium | reverse complement strand
GGGCCGGGCCGGTGTCTCGCCCGCAACTTCGGTGCGCAACACCGGTTCTCCGGTATCGCGGACCTTGCGCAGATGTTCTTCAATTTGCGGACCAATGTGCGGCAATACTTCCGCGGGTTTTTTGCCGATGTGGGCTTCCTTGGCAAGACCGTTGATTTCCGCCGCGCGGTCATTGGCGGAAACGAATTTCAAATCGGAATCGAACAACTCAATGGCAATGGGCGCATACGTCACCAAACTTTCCAAACGCGCCACCAATTCCTGCAACCGGTCTTCCGCTACTTTTCGCTCGGTAAAATCACGGAACACCAGGACCACTCCGAATAATGATCCGCCGGGCTGCCGGATGGGCGCGGCGCTGTCATCGATCGGAAATTCTGTCCCGTCCTTTGCGATCAGCACGGTGTGATTGGCAAGACCCACCACGCTGCCAAGCCGCAAGACCTTGTCCACCGGATTTTCTGCCGCCGCGCGTGTTTTCTCATTGATGATGCGGAAAACGTCGGGCAACGGCATGTCCACCGCATCGGCCGTCGTCCATTTGGTCAGGCGTTCGGCTTCAGGGTTCATGAACGCGACGCGTCCATTTGCATCGGTCACTATCACGGCATCGCCGATGCTGGCGAGCGTTGTGGCCATCAACTCCTTTTCTCGAAGCAGGGCTTCGCGGGCGGCGACCAGTTCAGTGATGTCATGGACGATTTTGGATGCGCCGATGATGTTGCCCTCCGGGTCTTTTAGCGGTGAGATGCTGATGGAAACGGGAATTTGGCGGCCGCTTTTGGCGATGCGAACAGTTTCAAAGCGTTCGACCGGGCGGCCCTCCTTAAGTTGGCCCAAAATGTGATCTTCTTCCATCAGCCGGTCGGGCGGGAACAGCTTGGTGATCGGCTGCCCGACCATCTCATCGGCTCGATAACCAAAAAGCCGCTCCGCGCTGGCATTCCATGATTGCACGATGCCGTTGAGGTTCTTCGTAAAAATGGCATCTCTTGAATGTTCAACGACGGCGGCGAGGTGCGTAGTTATCTCATACGCTTTTTTGCGTTCGGTAAAATCCCGGAAGACAAGCACGATGCCGAACAACGGTCCGCCCTGCTCGCGGATGGGAGCGGCGCTATCATCGATTGGAATTTCGCGCCCATCCTTGGCGATCAGGACCGTATGGTTTGCCAGGCCGACCACATTTCCATGGCGAATGACTTTTTCGACAGGATTTTCGACGATTTTGCGCGTGTATTCGTTGACGATGCGGAAAATTTCCGGCAGCGGCCGTCCGTTTGCCTCGCTGTTTTTCCATCCGGTCAAGCGTTCCGCTTCGGCGTTCAAAAAAGTGACCCGGCCCTGTTCGTCCGTGAGGACGACTCCGTCCCCAATGCTCCGGAGGGTCGTCAGCAGTAACTCCTTTTGGCGCGATTCAGCCTGCTGCGCCTGTTTGCGTTCGAGGATTTCGGCTTCCGTCCGCTCGCGTGTTCGGTGCAACATCTCACCCAAAGTGATGATGATGCCGCAGGAAATGACGTATCCCACAAGCCGCGCGATGGTTTTCACGTCAGACGAGATGAAATGGCCCTTGAGGAAAAAAAGATAATTTGCCGCCAGCCAGCCGACTATCGCCGCCACAGCTGCCGGCCTCCATCTGCCATACCAGATTGAGAAGGCAATGGCGCCGTAAATCGCAAGGAAACCCAGATGCTCGCCCACGCCCAACTGCAGATCGAGGAGGTAATGTACAAACAGCGCCACAGCCACACTTAGAAGTGCGACCCCATAACGTACCCAAACCGGATGCCCTGAGGAACTGCGTCTTTCTGCTACCATTTTTTGGAGACACTCGGCAGGGCGAAAACGAATTCAACCAGCCGTGAATGCAGCGCTTTTTTGAAAGCCTAATTACTTAATGCAAACGCTCAAGTTGTGCAACCCAATTAGTCGAGGTGATTGCACTTTCGAAAGTAATTCTTTGTTCCATTCCTTGAAAACTTGTCAAAAAATCTCTTCTTAATTTCGCATTCGGATCCCTTGGGTATTTGGGTCTTTGGGTACTTGGGTATTTCTGACCCCCTCCCCCCCTTCAAAAAAGCAGGAAGAGAGGGAAAAGCGGAAAAAGCAAGGAATACTGGCCTTTTCTAGGCGAGAAAAATGGCCGGAAACCGCGCAAATGTTTGAGACACCGCGAAAACAGGGATGTCGAGCGGGTGAGAAGCCAATGTGGCACCCTTCTTTGGCAAATTTGGGGCTACGGCGCGGTGCTGTTGTAAATTTGTACATCACACACGCGATTATACAGAGGCGGTCGGACATATACTGTCCAACCCATCAAGATTTCGCGTCAGCGGTTCACCAGAAAAAGAACGATTGCGAACGCCATCGAAACCATCAAGCCCGCCAGAATGGACCAGGCAAGATAAACTTTTCGTCTGCGGCGCGAAGGCTCTCCGCCCATCCCCGCAAAAAGGTAATAGCGTTCCTGCTCTTTGTTCCGCCTTCCCCAAATCATTCCGTTAGTATTTGCCAATCTTTTGGGCACGCGGCATTGTGTCAGAATCGTCCATGGAATCAAGGCCGAAATACGATTTTTGAACGT
>DASRBR010000619.1:0-3758 GCA_035653495.1 Verrucomicrobiia bacterium | reverse complement strand
CTTCAACCCGAGCGAGGTCGCATTCAGGAGCAGGTCCAGTGCCATTGCGGACGATTTTGGATAGCCGACCGTTGCTTTGACAGCGGGAAAACGCGAACGGATTTCGGCGGCGATGGCTTCGGCCTTGTCCACCGTTCGATTGACCAAAAACAATTCGGCTACACCTTCCGCGGCGAGCTTCAATGCAGCCACGCGGCCCGCGCCACCCGCGCCGAGCAACAATACCTTTGCGCCGGCGAGGTCCACGCCCAAATCTTCGCGCAACGAGCGGGTAATGGCATCGGCGTCCGTGTTGAATCCTTGCGAACGGATTTCGCGCGGCATGGTTTCATTGAAATGCCGCAAGGGATGCCATTGACCGTTGGCGTCGCGTCCCTCAAAGCGGATGGTGTTCACCGCGCCCCAGGATGTCGCTGATTCGTCCAGCACATCCACCATGTCCATGGCCAGCAGTTTGTGCGGCACGGTGAGATTGAGGCCGATGAAGTTCATCCGTTTTGCGCCTTCGATCACTGGCCGCAAATCATCGGGATGCACCTCGAAGGCGAGATAACGCCAGTCCAGGCCGAGCGCGGCAAGCGCGGCGTTCTGCATGGCTGGCGAAGCCGAATGCCGGATGGGATGCCCCAACACCGCGCAATAACGCGTGGCGGCATTCAACGGCACTTTGAAAGGCGCAGGCACGCGCTGGTTATAAGCCTCGGTTCTCAAAGTTCAAAGCGGAAAGGCTGAAGAATAGTGGATGGTTGAGGGTTGATGGTTGATTGTGAAGAGTTTGTGTTGGTTTTTTGCATGCCTTTGGGTCAGTAACGTTAATGGTTTGACCTCCTGAACGGTGGCTTCCCTGGCTTGGCTGTCTCCTGCAATAATTTTTCCCGTAAGTGAAACAAGGTGAAACAAGCTGAAACGAGGTGAAACACCTGGTCAAAATTTGCGTGAAAATCACGCGATTTGGCAAAGCTATCGCATCGGACCTTCGACAGCCGTCTTCACTGCATTTAAATAAAGGAAGTTCGTTCCAGCAACGGAATTGCCAGCCTTCGCAGACGCCGGTTGGCGTCCTCTTTCGTGGTCCTTGCTCCACGCGACCGGCATTGTCTCATGACCCAGCGGATTTGTCCATTGTTTTTGCAAGACAACAACTTGCGAAGTTTTTGGAAGCAGTGTGCAGAAAATCAACAACTTAGGTAGAAAAAAAGGCGGCCCCACTCAGGGCCGCCGAACCTAACTGACCATCATTACGGCTACGGTTTAATCAAATTTACGAAGATGGGTGTATGGGGTGTACACCCCAATCGAATCTTGAGCAACTTACGCAACCAACTTGTCTTGCGGAGATAAATCGACAAAGCTCAGTCTTTCTTCGGGCCGCTCTCGATCATCTTTTTGAAATGTGCGACGGAAGCTTCGACGAGCGCTTTCGGTCCGGTCAATTTCACGAACACATCGCCATTGTCGGATTCGATGATGGCACCCATCAAGGCGTAGCCTTCCATGGGCGTGGTCGGACCGCCGGGCATTCCGCTGTGGAACGTGCCTTCGGCCTGGACGTAGGTCACCTTGGTTTTGCCGATGGTAGTTTCATTAACCTTTTCTTTGTCGCGTGGGTCGAACTGGCGCAACCAACGTTGCACGTTGGCCTGGACGCCGCCCGCGCCGCCCGGCCCGAAATCGTAGAAAACCACGTCGGCGCTTTTGTCGCCGTCGGCGATCTTCAACTGCGCCTTGCGCATGGGCGATGAGACCTCGACCCACTGCCATTTGGCGGGCCGGGTGAAGGTGAAGTCGCCGACCTTGAACGTAGCGGGATCTTCCGCGCGCAACGGAGCGGTCGCGAAAAACGTCATCAGCGCAATCGAAAAAAGGGCGGACACGCGCAAGCGCGTCGCAACCGTTCGGAGTGAAAGAGTCCTCATGATTCAAAAAGTGGATTTCAATGGTTTGGAACGATCCGGTGCAACAAACCCATGGGGATATTTACGCCGCGAACGAAGCCCGCGCAAGGAGTATTGCATCACAAAACCGTCGGCGGCTTCTCATACGTCCGCGTGATCAAACGGCCCCGCAATTCGCGTCCCACTCCGCGCTTTCTCCTTTCCGTGTTTGGAGTTCCGCCTTTAGGCGGGTTTTCGTCCCATCCGTTTTATATGAAGAGCGCGCCACTCGGGCGCAGTTCGGGGCGCCTCGCGCCGATGCGCCGAGATGTTAGAGCCTGCCTTTGCTTTGGGTGTCTATCACCGTTCCCAACCGCGAGTGCCGCTCCCTTTTTTTTCTTCCACTTTAGGATTGCAAGTTTATTAGCGGGTGTTATACAGGCAGAATGCAAACTGAAGAAGCAGGGAGCGGTTTTTTCATTTGGGGAGCCGACCAATCGGCCTACGGCCCGGTCGAACTGCCAACCCTCGTCAATTGGATCCGCGACGAGCGCGTGACGGCGGACACCTGGGTTTTCGCCCAACAGGGTGCCAACTGGCAGCCCGCCGCAAAAATTCCCGAGCTGCAAATGTTTTTCCGCACAAAATCCGGCGGAGCTTCATCGTCGCTGGCCAGCTTTCCCGGACCGATCAAGCCCGGCTCGTTGCGGCGCGTCAAAATTTTGGCCAATCTCGGCGACGAACAGCTCAACAAATTCGCGCAACTGATGGAGTTCGAAACCATACCACCGTGGAAAACCATCGTGAAAAAAGGCGAATACGGCGATTCGATGTATCTCATCCTCGAAGGCGAGGCGCGCGTGCGCTTGATGGAAGGCCATCGCGAAACGATTTTGGCGACGCTTGGGCCCGGCGAATTTTTCGGCGACATTTCCCTGTTCGACCACGGCCCGCGTTCGGCGGATGTGATCGCGAATGCGGAAACAACGGTAGTGAAAATTTCCGCGGCCAACTTCGAGAAGCTTGCTGCCGAAGCGCCCGACCTTGCCGTGCCTTTCCTAACTGCGACCGTCAAAACGCTTGCCGCGCGCATCCGCGCCGACAACAAGCGCATCAGCAATTCCGTCGCCAGCGCGCATGCGGTGGAAGGGTAACTGAGCCGATCATGTCCGCTGAGGAAATAATTGCCGCGGTTCTCTTTTATGCCAATTACATCCTTTCTGCCATTGCGGTGATTTTGGCCGTCATGCTCTACCGACGCAGCCGCAATTGCGGATGGTTGGTGCTGGCGTGTGCGTTCCTGTCGCCATTTGTGTTCCTTGGCTGGCGACTCATTCAAAGAGAGCATGTGCTGGCAATCCAATATAATTGGAGATTTCCCTGCTTTTATGCGGCGATGGTGGCGGGACTCTTGCTGATAAAACGAGATGGTCCGAAGAAGCAATAAAAGTCATTTCTAATTTCGTGTTGTTCAAGGAAACGGAACCGCAATAAATTCAAAGTCCGTCCAATTTTAGGTTCGCCCTCACCCCGACCCTCTCCCCCAAGGAGAGGGAGAACCATTCTGCTCCGCTCGAAGAGGAATTTTCGTCACAGGTTTTCGACGCTTCGGGTGGAATGACCTTACGCGGTGACTGAAACAATGTTCCTAAATTTTTCCGCGGTGTGAAAAACGCCCTCCCTCTCCTTGGGGGAGCAACGGTATTTAATTTTGGAGTACAAAGTCATCGTTTTTAAGGATGCGATTCATCAGAACGACCAATTTGCGCATAACAGCGGTGAGGGCGACTTTGGCGGGTTTTCCGGCGCTGCGTAGCTTTTGGTAGAACGGTTTGAGATGTTGATTGGTCCGAGCGGCGACGAGCGCGGCCATGTAGAGCGCAC